>JALYMN010000432.1 GCA_030773675.1 Actinomycetota bacterium | reverse complement strand
CGGCCGGGCCGGTAGCTCCACCGGCGCCGCCTCGAACAACACGTCCTCAACCACCACATCATCATCCCGAGATGCGGCGCCACCCCCGGGACCCCACGCGGCGTGTTACGGAGTCACGCACCTAGGCGGCGCGGCGCGGGATGATCGGTGCGTCGCGGCCTGTGCGGTGCTCCGCCGGGCGCAGCGGCGTCCGCTGCTCCTCGTGGTAGTCCTCCTCGACGTTGACGCTCCAGATGTCGTGCGGAGGCGTCGCGCCGAGGACGTTCTGCGCGGTCAGCATGGCGGTGAACATGCTGTGGTCCTGGTTGTTGTAGCGGTGCATCCCGTTGCGGCCGACCGGGTGCACGTTGGGCACGGCGTCGGCCAGCCAGGCGCGGATGGTCTCGACATTGGTTTTGTAGAACTCGTCGTAGACCGGGTACGCCTTCGGCATCCGGACGACGTAGCCGGCCTCGACCACGTCGCCCGTGACCAGCCCCAGCTCGGCGAGCTCCTTCTGACCGAGCGCGACGAGCTCCTCGTCGCTCATGGTCCACAGGTCGTCGCCCTCGTCGACGAAGTACTCCAGGCCCAGGCACGTCCGCCCGTCCTTGACGAGGTACGGCGACCACGACCCGAAGTTCTGAATCCGCCCGACCCGGACCCCCGGACTGTGGATGTAGATCCAGTTGTCGGGGAAGCTGAAGCTCTCCGGCACGACCAGCGCGACGGTGAGGAAGTCGCGGTAGCGCAGGTCGTCGGCCGCGGCGCGGACCTCCGCCGGCGCCGGCGGGTCCATGACCCGCACGAGCGCGCTGATCGGCATCGAGCTGACGACGTGGTCGGCCTCGAAGCGGGCCGTGCCCTCGGGCATGCGCGCCTGGACCGCGACGGCGCCGTCGGCGTCGCGCTCGATGCGCTCGACCGGGGTCTCCATGACGACCGTGCCGCCGAGCTGCTCGACGTGGTCGCGGCAGCGCTCCCACATCAGCCCGGGGCCGTACATCGGGTACTGGAACTCCTCGATGAGGCTGGAGATGTCCTTCTGGTTGCGCTTGGGCAGCAGCGCGTTGACCACCGCGGTGAACAGCGACAGATTCTTGATCCGCTGCGCGGCCCAGTCGGCCTGGATCTGGGTGGCCGGCACGCCCCAGACCTTCTCGGTGTAGGTCTTGAAGAAGATGCGATAGAGGCGCCAGCCGAAGCGGGCCGCCACCCAGCCCTCGAAGTTGCTCTGGTCCTTCGGCGGGCGCACCCGCACCAGGACGTAGGACAGGACGCAGCGCAGCGCCTCCAGGACGCCGAGGTTGCGCAGCGCGTTCGACGCCTTGAGCGGGTAGTCGAACAACTTGCCCTGGTAGTAGATGCGGCTCATCCGCGGGCGCAGCAGGAACTCCTCGTCGGGGAGGATCTCGTGCCACAGCGCCTCGACCTCGGGCACCTTGGTGAAGAACCGGTGCCCGCCGATGTCGAACCGCCAGCCGTCGCGCTCGACGGTCTGGCTGATGCCGCCGACCACGTCGCTGGCTTCGAGCACGACCGGGGGGACCCCTGCCTTGCCGAGTTCGTAGGCCGCTGTCAGGCCGGCGGGGCCGGCGCCGATGACGACGACGGACTCTGGCTTCGGCACGCGCATCTCCCCGAGAGTGGACGACGACGACGGGACCCGCGGCGGGACACGCCGGACCGCTGTTCGGTTCTCTGCTGGCTCTGCGGCCGGCGGAGTACTGAATCCATGGTCGCTTGCCCTCACTCTGCCCGGGCAACCGCGAGACCGTGACCTGCCCCACGTCCCGATCCGGTCACGGTCCGGTACCGCCGGGCGGCACGTAGCGTGGGGTGCCGTCGCCGAGGAGGACCGTCGCCCAGGTTCCCCCACGACGCACACGAGGGCAGAGGGCCGGGGTGGACACCCAGACCGCAGAGCGCAGTCCCGCGCCTCCCGTCGTCCGGCTCAGCCGACGGCCGGGCACGGTGCCGCTCGCCGTCGGGGTGGTCCTGGTGCTGGGCGTGCTCGTGCGCCTGGGCACGCGCTCCGCGCTGTGGCTGGACGAGGCGCTGTCGGTCGCCATCGCGCAGCAGCCGCTGGCCGACCTGCCCGACGCGCTGCGCCGCGACGGCGCGCCGCCGCTGTACTACGTGCTCCTGCACGGCTGGACGGCGTTGTTCGGCACCGGCACGGCCGCGGTCCGCGCGCTGTCGCAGGTCGCCGCGCTCGCCGCGCTGCCGCTGGCCTGGCTGGCCGGACGCCGGCTCGGCGGCCGCGGCGCCGGCTGGACGGCGGCCCTGCTGCTCGCGACGAGCCCGTTCGCGGTGCGGTACGCGAACGAGGCCCGCATGTACAGCCTCGTCGTGCTGCTCGTGCTGGCCGGCGTGCTCGCCCTGGACACCGCCCTGCGCGACCCCCGGCTGCGCCGGCTGCTGCCGCTCGCGCTGCTGTCCGGCTCCCTCGCGCTCACCCACTACTGGGCGCTGTTCCTGCTCACCGTCGTCGGGACCGGTCTGCTCGGCGCCGCCGCGCTCGGCCGGGCCCGCGGGCCGGCCCTGCGCTGCGCTCTGGCCCTGGTCGCCGGCGGCGTGCTGTTCCTGCCCTGGCTGCCGGTGTTCCTGTTCCAGGTCGCGCACACCGGCACCCCGTGGGCCGGCGCGCCGGGCCTGGACGCCGTCCTCGACACCTGGCAGCGCTGGTCCGGTCCGGGCCTGCCGGGGGCCGCGCTCGGCCTGCTGCTGCTCGGGCTCGCGCTGCTCGCCCCGGTGGCCCGGCGCTGGCG
>JALYMN010000431.1 GCA_030773675.1 Actinomycetota bacterium | reverse complement strand
CGGAGCTCGTGGGCGTCGGGGACGTGCTGCGCCCCTGGGCGGACCACGACGACGCCGCCGCCCTGGCCTACGAGAGCGCCTGGCGCGTGCTCGCCCGCACGAGGGTCGCGGTGCTCGACGCCCGCGTCGCCGCCGCCATCGGACGCTGGCCGACCCTCGGCGCGAGCCTCGTCGAGCGCTCGGTGCAGCGGTCGCGCTGGCTCGGGCTGCAGCTCGCGATGACCCAGGTCCGACGGGCCGACGTGCGCCTGCAGATGCTCTTCTGGCACCTCGCTGACCGCTGGGGGCGGACCAGCCGCGACGGAGTGCTCCTGCCCCTGCCCCTCACGCACCGGACGATCGCCCAGCTCGCCTGCATGCGCCGCCCCACGGTGTCGACCACCCTCCAGGCTCTCGCCCGCGCCGGTCAGGTCATGCGCCGGTCGGACGGCACCTGGCTGCTCGCCGGCGAACCTCCCGATCTCGCACGCCTGCGCGGCCGGGACCACCTCCGCGGCGCGGCATCGTACGGCCCGAGTCCGCGACGGGACGGCCTCCCGGCCGGGTCCGTCACGGGGTCACGAGCCTCCTGACCCGGGGCGCCGTGGCGGCGACACGAGCGGCTTCGTCGGACGTCAGGTCCTGCGAAACACACTGTTCTGCTCGCGGTCCGCGCCCCCAGTCGGCTTCGCCTCCCGCCGTGTCTGGGCCAGGCGGTCCGTCGGCTCACCTCGCCAACCGAACAGTTGGTCAGTGCACCGACGTAGCTCGCCGTCCAGGCTTGCCCCCGGCCGGCCCGGGTACCGCAAGAACATGGAGACGACCACTGACCTGTGGCGTGAGGATGACGCCGGGGACGCCAAGCTCGGCTCGCAGAACGAGATCGGGTTCTACAACGCGGACGAAGAAGAGGTCTACAACGAGCGCGGGGGCACGCAGGGTGAGCCGCCGGGCGACGAGGTCGCACGCGAGATCCCCGAATGAGCTCGAGCGGTGTGACGGCCTGCGACGACGTGGCAGGCGCTCTGGGCGAAGCCGAGCACAGCGAGTAAGAAGCTGGGGCCAGCGGATCGCCTGCCTCGAGGCCGGCAAGCGACAGCACGCATTCCGGGGAGCGAGCCCGTCCGCAGCGCGGTGCAGGCTGAGGAGCGTGAACGGGCGCGGTGGGCGCGGGAGCTCCACGACGGCACGCTTCAGGGCCTCGGGTCGGTGCGGCTGGTGCTCTCGGCCGCGCGAGAGCAGCGCGACCTGTCGCTCATGGGTGACGCGATGGATGCTGCGATCGAGCAGCTCGGCGAGGAGATCGCCCAGCTCCGCCACCTGATCGTCGACCTGCGGCCCGCCGAGCTCGACGAGATCGGCCTTGAGGCGGCCCTCGACCGACTTGCGACACGCACATCGGCGCGCGCGGGGCTGCCCGTCCACTGCCACATCGACTTGGCGTACGAACGCGGCGACGAATCCCGGCGCCTCAGCGAGGAGACGGAGACCGCGGTGTACCGGATCGTGCAGGAAGCGCTGCACAACGTGGTGAAGCACGCAGGGGCAACCGTCGTTGACGTCCAGGTGACTGAGCGCGGTGGAGCGGTGAGCGTGACGGTCACCGATGACGGGAGCGGCATGCGGGCGGCCGACCCGGGGATCGGCATCGCGGGGATGCGCGAGCGCGCCGCGCTGCTCGGCGGGACGCTGCGCCTCGACGCAAGCCCCGGCGGCGGGACCGTCGTGGACCTCACAGCACCCGCGCGCAGGCGGGAAGGCCCGTAGTCAATGGCCGAGAAGCCCGAGCGAGCGGGCGTACTCGGCGAGCTGCGCGCGATCGTGCAGACCGAGCTTCTGCCTAATCTGCGCGCGGTGGAACTCGATCGTACGGGGACTGAGATACAGCCTCTGCGCGCCGTGTACCCGGCGGCGATCAGCCGCAGCACCTCAAGCTCGCGCTGAGTGAGCTCGACGCGGTCGTCCGCTACCGCGAACCCCACCCCAAGCGACGAGGAGGCGTACTGCTCTCCGGCGGCCACGCGGCCCAGCGCGAGTAGCAGCTCCCGGGGCGGGTCGTCCTTGAGGACATATCCCGAGGCGCCCGCCGCGAGCGCATGCCGTGCGAAGCCTGCCCCGACCTCCATCGTGAGGACCACGACCCGCATCCCCGGGGACGCCTCGAGAATGGCCGGCAGTGCGTCCAGCGTGGTGCCGTCGCCCAGGTTCAGGTCGAGGATCAGCAGTGCGGGACGCAACGCGCGGACGACCTCAAACGTCCCACGCAGGTTCTCCGCCTCCCCGACCAGCTCGAACTGCGGATCCGCCGTGAGCAGCAGGCGCAGGCCGGCGCGGACAACAGCGTGGTCGTCGGCCACGACGACTCGCGAGCGAGCGCGTGCCTTGGGCATGGCCTAGGCCCTACCCATCGCAGGCGCTCGCTCGATCTAGGGATTCCTACCAGTGACCGGCAGGCGGGCGTCGACGACGATGTCGTCATGTCGTCGCTGGGAGCTGGGACGCCTGACCGCGGTGGCTCTCGACGAACGTCCCGATCCCGGGAAAGCGGGGGTTCCCCAGACTTCGCCCTGCGCCCACCTGCAGCGCGTCTGGGGTGCAGCGGCTGTCGAAGGACGGTCGCCTCCAACCGGATCCCGTGCGCCGAGCTGGTCCGCCTCGTCGGATGGCGCCGCGACGCTCGCGGCTCCTGGTGCGTCGTCTGCCAATGGGAGCGCGGCCAAACTCCTGAGTTCGCCAGCCGGATCCGCAGCGAAGCGCTCCCTCAACCGGCGCGCTGGGTTCAAATGGAGGCCCAGCGGTGGGACCGATTGGACAAGACCCTCTTCTGGGCGGTGCTCCTCGGTTTCGCCGCCCTCACGATCGTCATCGTCGCGGCGCTGCTGATGCGGTAGCGCGCGGTGCGTTAAGGCGCGGGCTCCGGCCCGGGGAACTCGCCGCGCGGGGACTCCGCCGGTCGCTCGCCCAGCCTGAC
>JALYMN010000430.1 GCA_030773675.1 Actinomycetota bacterium | reverse complement strand
TCCGCGGTCCCCGGCGCTCCGGCGGGCACCTCCATCCCCTGCTCCCGCGCCCAGGCGAGCAGCGCGGCCTCGGCCTGCTCGCGCGGTAGCGGGCCGTGCTCCATCCGCAGCGCCAGCAGGTGCTTGTACGCACGGCCGACGAGCGGTCCCGGCGCGACGCCGAGCAGCCGCTGGATGTCGTTGCCGTCGAGGTCCGGTCGTATCCGGTCGAGCTCCTCCCGGGCCGCGAGCTCGGTGATGCGCCGTTCGAGGTCGTCGTACGACGCGGCCAGAGCCGCCGCCCGACGGCGGTTGCGCGTCGTGCAGTCGCTGCGCACCAGTTTGTGCAGCCGCTGCAGCTGCGGACCGGCGTCCGTGACGTAGCGCCGCACCGCGGAGTCGGTCCACTCGGCGGTGCCCGGCGCGCCGCGTCCGGCAGCGCCCGCGGGCCGGTAGCCGTGGAAGCGCAGGTGCAGCTCGGTGAGCAGGCCGACCGCCTCGACCACGTCCTTGCCGAAGGTCAGCTCGCGCAGCCGCTTCTTGGCCATCTTGGCGCCGACCACCTCGTGGTGGTGGAACGAGACGCCGCCGCCCGGCTCGTGCCGGCGGGTGCGCGGCTTGCCGATGTCGTGCAGCAGCGCGGCCAGGCGCAGCACGAGGTCCGGACCGCACTCCTCCAGCGCGATCGCGCGCTGCAGCACCCGCAGGGTGTGCTCGTAGACGTCCTTGTGCTGGTGGTGCTCGTCGATCTCGAGCCGCAGGGCCGGCAGCTCGGGCAGCACGTGGTCGGCCAGCCCGGTGTCGACGAGCAGCTCGAGGCCCGCGCGAGGATCGGCGCCGAGCAGGAGCTTGGACAGCTCCTCCTTCACCCGCTCCCGCGTGATGATCGCCAGCCGCTCGCTCATCGCGGTCATCGCCGCGACGACGCCCGCGTCGACGGAGAACCGCAGCGTGCTGGCGAACCGCGCGGCGCGGAGCATCCGCAGCGGATCGTCGTCGAACGACGCCTCGGGAGTGGCCGGGGTGCGCAGCACCTGCACGGTGAGGTCGTCGAGGCCGCCGTACGGGTCGACGAAGGCGTCGGGCGCCTTCCAGTCCGGCAGCGCGACCGCCATGGCGTTCACGGTGAAGTCACGCCGCGCCAGGTCGGCCGACAGCGACGTGCCGTACTGCACGACCGGGTTGCGGGACGCCGGCTCGTAGGCCTCGGAGCGGTACGTCGTCACCTCGAGCTTGAACCCGCGCCGGGCCAGGCCCACCGTGCCGAAGGCGATGCCGGTCTCCCAGACCGCCTCGGCCCAGCCGTCGGTGAGCGCGAGCACCTGGCCGGGGTGCGCGTCGGTGGTGAGGTCGAGGTCGTCCCCGAGCCGGCCGAGCAGCGCGTCGCGCACCGACCCGCCCACCAGGTGCAGGGCGTGCCCGGCGGCGGCGAACCGCTCGCCCAGCTGGACCGCGACCGGCGACACGCGCAGGAGCTCGCGCACGGCGTTCTCCTGGACGGCGGTGAGGGCAGGCACGAGCAGCCAGACTACGGACGCGACCTCCGCGGCCCGAACAGGTTTCGGATGGCGCCAGGAGGGGGAGCCGCCGCACGTGAGGGGTGCGCTGGACGTCCACCGCGAGCTGCTCACCCGCGGCGTCCCGCACGAGATGGTCCGGCTGCGCCGTCCCGTGCTGTCGGCGGACGACCTGCCCGCGTCGCTGGACCTGCCCTCCACGTCGTGCGTCGCCGTGCGGTGTTACATCGCCGAGCGGCGCGCCGACCACCGGGGCGACCGCGGCGCCGACCGCTTCACCACCGGGGAGGCGCCGGTGGGCGAGCGGCTCGTCGCGGCGATGGTGCACGCCGGCGTCGTGCCCGACCCCGCCGCGCTGCTCGACGCCGTCGGGGCCCGCGCACTGCGGGCGGCCACGGCGTCCGAGGTGAACGCGGTGACCGACTCGGCAGCCGGCCTGGTCAGCCCCGTGGGCCTGCCCGCCTCGGTGACGCTGCTCGCCGACGCCGCGCTCGGCGAGGCCGAGGTCCTCTACTGCGCCACCGGCGAGGGCGGGGTGGCTCTCGGCGTGCGCACCCGCGACCTGCTCGTCGCGGTCACGCCCCGCGTCGCGAGCCTGTCCGGGACGCCGATCTCGGAGGCCGAGCGGGCCGGCTGGGACGGCGTCGTCGCGCTGGCCGACGTCATCGACCTGGACCGCCGAGCCGTGAGCCGCCGTCCGCGCCGCGGAGCGCGCTGACCCCCGCGCGTCGGTCCGTCAGCACCCGGTGTCACCAGGCGCACCGCCGTACCCTGGGCGGGTGCCCCCCGTCCCGACCCCGCCCGTGGGCCGTCGGCCGCTGCGCCGGGTCGACGAGACGAGCGCGGGGGGCCTGGTCCTCGACCGGCTCGGGCCCGGGGCCAGCGCGGCACTCATCGGCCGGCTCGACCGCCGCGGACGGCTGCTCTGGTCGCTGCCGAAGGGACACGTCGAGCCCGGCGAGTCCGAGCCCGACACCGCCGTGCGCGAGGTGGCCGAGGAGACCGGCATCCGCGGGCGGGTGGTCGGCAAGCTGGGCACGATCGACTTCTGGTTCGTCGCCGAGGGCCGCCGGGTGCACAAGACGGTGCACCACTACCTGCTCATCGCCGTCGACCCCGAGCACGGTCTCGACCTGTCCGACGAGGACGTCGAGGTCAGCGAGGTCGCCTGGGTGCCGCTCGAGCAGGTGGCCGACCGGCTCGCGTACGCCGACGAGCGTCGCCTCCTCGAACGGGTGCCCGACCTGCTCCGCGACACGGCGTGAGGCGGATGGCGCCGCCGTCCCGCCAGCCGTCGACCATGCCGCCCTCCCGCTCCCGCAACTGCTCGATGATCGTGCGCTTGCGGCGCTCTGGACCGCGTCGGGACCGCCGTCTGCGCATGATCACCGCGAGTCGGACGCTGCTGCTCGTCGCGCTGCTCGCGCTCTCCCTGCTGGCGCCCCTGCTGGCCGCGCCGGCCGCCGCGCAGCAGGCCGAGACCGTCGAGCCCGAGGCGCCCGTCGACGTGCGGGTCAGCACGCTCGCGCCGCACGCACCCGCCCCGGGCGACCCGCTGCAGATCGCCGGGCGGCTGCGCAACACCGGTCCCCGGCCGGTCCGCGACCTGCGCGTGCGGCTGCGCCTGGGCGCGCGGCTCGACAGCCGCAGCGCCGTGCAGCAGGCCGACAGCGAGGGCGCCGTGACCGACGTGGTCCGCGGCACGGAGGTGCCCGTGGTGGCGCTGCCCGCCGGCGCGAGCACCACGTTCGACCTGCGCACCGAGGTCGACCGGCTCCGGCTCGGACGCCGCGACGGCGTGTTCCCGCTGCAGGTCGAGGTCCGCGGCCGGGTCGAGGAGGGCGTGCGCACCGAGAGCCTCGGGCTGGTCAGCACGTTCCTCCCCTGGTTCGCCGAGCCGCCGACCGGCGTGACCCGGCTCGCCTGGCTGTGGCCGCTCGTCGACGAGCCGCGCACCGCGCCGCGCCGCACCCGGCGCGGTCCCCTGCTGCTCGACGACGCCCTCGCCGGGCACCTGTCCGACACCGGGCGGCTCGCCCGCCTGCTGCGCGGGGCACGCGGCGCCGAGCGCGCCCAGTGCGCCCCCCGCCCGGCCCCGCCGAAGGGCTTCGAG
>JALYMN010000429.1 GCA_030773675.1 Actinomycetota bacterium | reverse complement strand
GTCCGGCGGGCAGCGGCAGCGGCTCGCGCTCGCCCGCGCCGTCGTCCGCGGGCCCCGCCTGCTGGTCCTGGACGACGCCACGAGCGCCGTCGACCCGCGCGTCGAGCAGCGCATCCTCGCCGCGCTGCGCAGCTCCCGGGCCGCGAGCACCGTCGTGGTCGTCGCCTACCGGCGGGCGACGATCGCGCTCGCCGACGAGGTCGTGTACGTCGAGCGCGGCCGGGTCGTGGGCCGCGGCAGCCACGAGGAGCTGCTCGCCGGCACCCCCGGCTACCGCGAGCTGGTCACCGCCTACGAGCGGGCCGAGGCCGAGCGGGCCCAGAACCGGGACGCCGCCGCGGCCGAGCAGGTGCCGGCGTGACCGCGCCGGCGGCCGGCGTCGAGCGCGGCGCGTTCGCCGTCCTGCTGCACGGGCTGCGGCTCACCCCGGAGTTCCGCGAGGGCCTGCCGGTGACCCTGCTGCTCGCGCTGCTGGCCACCGGCGGCCGGGTCGTCGTACCGGTCGCCGTGCAGCAGACGATCGACAACGGCCTGGCCGGGCCGGAGCCGGACCTCGAGCTGGTCCGCCTAGCCTGCGGCCTGGCCGCGCTCGCCGTCCTCGTCACGGCCCTCGCCAGCTACCTCATGAACGTCCGGCTCTACCGCACCACGGAGGACGGCCTCGCCGCCCTGCGCGTGCGCGCCTTCCGGCGGGTACACGACCTGTCGGTGCTGCACCAGGCTGCCGAGCGGCGCGGGTCTCTGGTCAGCCGGGTCACCGGCGACGTCGACACCGTCAGCACCTTCATGCAGTGGGGCGGCCTGCTGCTCGTCGTCAGCGCCGCGCAGATGCTGCTCGCCACCGGGCTCATGCTCGTCTGGTCCTGGCAGCTCACCCTGCTCGTCTACCTGTGCTTCCTGCCGCTGTTCGTCGCGGTGCGGCTGTTCCAGCGCCGGCTCGCCGCGGCGTACGGGCTGGTGCGCGAGCGCATCGGCGAGCTGCTCGGCGCCGTCGCCGAGGCGGTGGTCGGCGCGTCGGTGATCCGCGCGTACGGCGTCCAGCGCCGCACCGCCGCCCGCATCGACGCGGCGGTGCAGCGGGCCCGCACCGCGCAGACCAAGGCCCAGGTCATCGCCGCGACGACCTTCTCGACCGGCGAGCTCGTCGCCTCCGTCGCGACCGGCGCGGTCATCGTGCTCGGCGTCCTGCTCGGCGTCGACGGCGACCTCACCGTCGGCCGCCTCGTCGGGTTCCTGTTCCTCGTCACGCTGTTCGTCCAGCCGGTGCAGGTGGCGACCGAGGTGCTCAACGAGGCGCAGAACGCCGTCGCCGGGCTGCGCCGCGTGCTCGGCGTCCTCGACACGCCGCCGGACGTCGCCGACCCCGCCGACGGCGTGCCGCTGCCGCCGGGTCCGCTCGGCGTCCGGTTCGCGCACGTGAGCTACGCCTACCCGGGCGGGCCGCCCGTGCTCCGCGACGTCGACCTCGAGATCCGCCCGCGCTCCCGGGTCGCCGTCGTCGGCGAGACCGGCAGCGGCAAGACCACCTTCGCCAAGCTGCTCACCCGGCTCATGGACCCCACCGCCGGGCAGGTGCTGCTCGGCGGGGTGCCGCTCGACCGCGTCCCGTTCTCGAGCCTGCGCCGCCGCGTCGTCCTCGTGCCGCAGGACGGCTTCCTGTTCGACGCGACGGTGGCCGCCAACGTCCGCCACGGGCGGCCGGGTGCTAGCGACGCCGACGTCGAGCGCGCCTTCGCCGAGCTGGGCCTCGGCGACTGGCTGGCCGGGCTGCCGGACGGCGTCCGCACGCCGGTGGGGGAGCGCGGCGAGCAGCTGAGCGTCGGCGAGCGGCAGCTCGTCGCGATCGCCCGGGCCTACGTCGCCGACCCGGACCTGCTCGTCCTCGACGAGGCCACCAGCGCGGTCGACCCCGCGACGGAGGTGCGGCTGCAGCGGGCGCTCGACTCGCTCACCCGGGGGCGGACGACGCTGACCGTGGCGCACCGGCTGTCGACCGCCGAGGCGGCCGACGAGGTGCTCGTCGTCGACGACGGTGTGGTGGTGCAGCGCGGCCCGCACGCCGAGCTGGTCGACGCGGACGGCCCGTACGCCCGGCTGCACGCGTCCTGGACCGCGCACAGCCGCTGAGCGCGCCGGCCGACCCGCGCGCCGCTGGCAGGATGGAGGGGTGACCGCCCCGACCGACGCCGTGCGCCCCACCGACCTCAACCCTGCTGTCGCCGCGAAGCTCAAGCGCGACCGTGACGGCCTCGTCGTGGCGGTGGCGCAGCAGCACGACACCGGTGAGGTCCTCATGGTCGGCTGGATGGACGACGAGGCGCTGCACCGCACCCTCACCACCGGCCGCTGCACCTACTGGTCGCGCAGCCGGCAGGAGTACTGGGTCAAGGGCGACACGTCCGGTGCGCAGCAATGGGTCAAGTCCGTGGCGCTCGACTGCGACGGCGACACCGTCCTGGTGACGGTCGACCAGGCCGGCAGCGGCGCCTGCCACACCGGCGACCGCACCTGCTTCGACGCCACACCGCTGCCCGCGGTCGTCGGCGCGCGCCCGGACGCCGCCCCCTCCGACACCCCTGCCGACACCAGCGGCGACACCCCCGCGGCCGACCCCACCGCCGCGAGCCCGACGTGAGGCTCGGCGCCACCACCCCGACCGCCGAGGGGTTCGCCGGGCTGGCCGGCGGCGCCGCCGTCGTCCCCGTCACCCGGCGGCTGCTCGCCGACGGCGAGACCCCGGTCGGCGTCTACCGCAAGCTCGCGCACGGCCGGCCGGGCACCTTCCTGCTCGAGTCCGCCGAGCAGGGCCGGCAGTGGTCGCGGTACTCCTTCGTCGGCGTGCGCTCGGCCGGGGTGCTCACCGAGCGGGACGGCCGGGCGCTGTGGGTCCCCGACCCGGACGCCCCCGCCACCGCGGTGCCCGACCTGCCCGAGAACCCGCTCGAGGCGCTGGTCGCGCTCTCGCGCCGGCTCCGCTCGCCCCGCCCGGACGACCTGCCGCCGCTGACCGGCGGCCTGGTCGGGTTCGTGTCCTACGACGCCGTGCGGCGCATGGAGCGGCTGCCCAGCCGCGCGGCCGACGACATCGGCATGCCCGAGATCGCGCTCATGCTGACCACCGACCTGGCGGTGCTCGACCACGCCGACGGCACGGTGCTGCTCATCGCCAACGTCGTGCCGGGCGTCACGCCCGGCGGGTACGACGACGCCGTCGCCCGGCTCGACGCCATGGCCGAGGCGCTCGCCGCCCCCGCGCCGCCGAGCGTCGCCACCCTCGACCTCGACGCGCGCCCCGACGTCGTCCGGCGCACCACGCCCGAGGAGCACATGGCCCGGGTCGAGACGATCAAGGAGCACATCCGGGCCGGCGACGCCTTCCAGGTCGTGCTCAGCCAGCGCTTCGAGGTGCGCACCGACGTCGACGCGCTCGACGTCTACCGGGTGCTGCGGGCGAGCAACCCGTCGCCGTACATGTACCTGTTGCGCTTCCCCGGCCGCGAGACGCCGTACGACGTCGTTGGGTCCTCGCCCGAGGCGCTGGTGACCGTGCACCGCGACCGTGCCGTGCTGCACCCGATTGCCGGGACCAAGCCGCGCGGCGCCACGCCCGACGAGGACGCCGCGCTCGCCGCCGCGCTGCTCGCCGACCCCAAGGAGCGCAGCGAGCACGTCATGCTCGTCGACCTCGGCCGCAACGACCTCGGCCGGGTCTGCGTCCCCGGCTCGGTCGACGTCGTCGACTTCATGCAGATCGAGCGCTACAGCCACGTCATGCACATCGTGTCGACGGTCGTCGGCACTGTGGCGCCGGGCAGGGACGCCCTCGACGTGCTTCACGCCACCTTCCCGGCCGGCACGCTGTCCGGAGCGCCGAAGCCGCGCGCGATGGAGATCATCGAGGAGCTCGAGCCCACCCGCCGCGCCCTGTACGGCGGCACCGTCGGCTACGTCGACGCCTCCGGCGACATGGACATGGCGATCGCGATCCGGACCGCGGTGCTGCACGACGGCACGGCGTACGTGCAGGCCGGCGGTGGGCTGGTCGCCGACAGCGACCCGGCCGCCGAGCAGGCCGAGTGCGAGAACAAGGCGGCGGCGGTGCTGCGGGCCGTCGCGGCGGCGGAGACGCTTCGGCCGGCATGAGCGCTCGGCTTGGCATGAGCGCTTCCCGCGCCGCCGGCCGTGAGCTGGGCCTGGCGGTGCTGCTGTGCCTGGCCGGTTCGGCGCTGGTGCTGTTCGCCGCCTCGCGCGGCTGGGCCCAGGTGCCGGTCAC
>JALYMN010000428.1 GCA_030773675.1 Actinomycetota bacterium | reverse complement strand
GCGCTGGCCCGGGCGCAGCGCGCGCAGACCGCCCGCCTGCTGCTGGAGACGAGCGCGCTGCCGGTGGCCGAGGTCGCCTTCGCCGCGGGGTTCGCGAGCGTGCGCCAGTTCAACGACACGCTCCGCGACGTGTTCGCCACGACGCCGACCGCGCTGCGCCGCCGCGGGCCCGCCGTCGCGACTCCGGGCCGGATCGTCGTCCGGCTGCCGTTCCGGGCGCCGCTGTGGCCGGACAGCCTGTTCGGGCACCTGGCCGCGACCGCCGTGCCCGGGGTGGAGGAGTGGCACGACGGGTCCTACCGGCGCACGCTGCGGCTGCCCCGCGGCACGGGCGTCGTCGCGCTGACGCCGCAGCCGGAGCACGTGCGGTGCCGGCTGCAGCTCAGCGACCTGCGCGACCTCCCCGCGGCGCTCGCCCGCTGCCGCCGGCTGCTCGACCTGGACGCCGACCCCGCCGCGGTCGACGCGCTGCTCGGGGAGGACCCCGTGCTCGCGCCGCTCGTCCGCAAGGCGCCCGGACGACGGGTGCCGCGCACGGTCGACGAGCCGGAGCTGGCGCTGCGGGCCGTGCTCGGTCAGCAGGTCAGCACGGCCGCGGCCCGCACGCACGGCGCCCGGCTCGTCGCGGCCGTCGGCGACCGCGTCGACGACCCGGACGGCGGGCTGATCTCGCTGTTCCCGACGCCCGCGCAGGTCGCCGACGTCGATCCGGCGGTGCTCGCGCTCCCCCGCGCCCGGCGCGAGACCGTGCTCCGCCTCGCCGCGGCGCTCGCCGACGGCGCCGTCGACCTGTCTCCCGGAGCCGACCGCGCCGCCGCCCGGGCCGAGCTGTCGGCGCTGCCCGGGATCGGCCCCTGGACGGTCGAGACCGTCGCGCTGCGCGCCCTCGGCGACCCGGACGCCTTCCTGCCCACCGACCTGGGCGTCGTCGGCGCCGCGCGCCGGCTCGGCCTGCCGCTCGGCGCGGGGCTCGTCGCGCACGCGGAGCGCTGGCGGCCGTGGCGCGCGTACGCCGTCCAGCACCTGTGGGGCAGCGGCGACCACGCCGTGAACGCCCTGCCGCCCGACCCGAGGAGAGCCTGATGCACGCGCACACGGTCGTCGACAGCCCGCTCGGGCCGATCGCCCTCGTCGAGCGCGACGGCGCGCTCGCCGGGCTCTACATGGACGCCGTCGCCCGCCCGCCCGCTGCCGAGGTGCTCGGCGAGTGCGACGACGACGTGCTGCCCGGGGTCCGGGCGCAGCTCGACGCGTACTGGGCCGGGTGGCTGCGCACCTTCGACGTGCCGCTCGCGCCGGTGGGCACGCCGTGGCAGCTGCGCGTCTGGGAGGCGCTGCGCACCGTCCCGTACGGCGGAACGCGCACCTACGGCGAGCTCGCCGCGCAGCTCGGCAAGCCCACCGCCAGCCGGGCGGTCGGGGCGGCCAACGGGCGCAACCCGATCAGCATCGTCGTGCCGTGCCACCGAGTGGTCGGCGCGACCGGGCTGGTCGGGTACGGCGGCGGGCTGGAGCGCAAGCGGTTCCTGCTGGACCTCGAGCGGGGGGCGCCGTCCCTGCTGGGGTGACCCGCCTCAGCGGGCCTGCCCTCCCTGCGGGCGTGATCATGCGTGTACGGCGCCTCCGGAGCCCGGGCGCGCAGCCGTACCCGCATGATCGCGACGAGCGGCGCGGTACGCCCCGCCCCGCCGAGGTGGACGGGGCGCACTCCGCCGCTCGCGTGCCGGTGCGGGGGCGTCAGGGGCCGGGCGGGGCGCCGAGTCGACCGTCCCGTCGTCCCGGACCCGCCAGGAGGGGTTGTGCGCCACCTCCCACAGCACGCCGACCGGATCGCGCAGGTGGGCGTGGTAGCCGCCGAACGCCGCACGGCGCGGCGGCGTCAGCACCTGCGCTCCGGCCGCGGCCATCGTGCGCGCGACCTCGTCGACCTCGACCTCGCTGCCGACGTTGTGGGCCAACGTGACGCCGGCGGGAGGGACGTCAGCGCGGGCGCGCCGTCCAGGTCGGCTGCGAAGCGCGCGGCGTCGTACAGGCTCAGCACGAGGCCGTGCCCGACCTGCAGGAACAGCACCTCGCCGGGGACGTCGAGCAGCGGCCGCCAACCGAGCCCGCGCAGGTAGAAGGCGCGGGCGGCGTCGAGGTCGGCCGTCGCGACGGTCACGAACGACACGCGCTGCTCCACCGCCGGGAGCGTACGCATGGTGGCCGGTCGCCCGGCCGCTTCCCCGCAGGCCGGGCGACCGGAGGTCTAGGCGGGCAGGACGACGCTGCGCCGCCGGCGGAACAGCCCCACCGGCTGCTGCAGCACGGCAACCTGCGTCTCCAGCTGGCCGATCCGCTGCTCGGCCGCGGCGAGCTGCGCCTGTGCGAGCCGGGTCGCCTCCTGCGCCTCCAGCAGTTCGCGCGTGCTGGCCTCGACGTCGGCCAGCGCGAGCGCGACCTCGCCGGACAGCGGCGCGAGGGCGGGCGTGATGGTGCGGTCGAGCAGCGTCGGCACCCGACGCTCCAGGAGCGCCTCGAGCGCGGCCTCGACGTCGGCCAGCGTCTGCGTGCGCAGGGCTGCCCGCTCGACCAGGTCGGCCACCTCGCTGGCGAGCACGGCGTCGTCCTCGAGGGTCGTGAGCACGCCCGCGGCGAGCAGCGCCCGGACCCGGGCCGGCGCGACGTCGAGCGCGTCGGCGGCCTGTTCCAGGGTCAGGGTCGGAGCCTTCACGGGACCTCCTGCGGGCGGGATGCCGGCAGCGTGCACGCGGCCCGGGCCCGGGTGCGGGAGGCGCGCCGCTCAGGCCTCCGCGGGGAAGCGGTCGCGCAGCAGCCGCAGCTGTCCCCGCCGCTCCATGAGCAGGACGCCGAGCACGGAGCGCCCGCGCCAGGTCCCGTCGTCCTGCGGCGCTACGCCGTTCCACGCGTCGCCGTGCGGCGCGACCTCGACGATCACGGCGTTGCCGGTGACGAGCAGCCGCTCGGCGAGGTCGGAGCCGGGGGCGAACTTGGCGGCGAGCACCTCCCGCATGACGTCGGCGCGCACCGCCCGCCAGTCCGGACGGCGGGGCACCGCGCGTCCGCGCTCTTTGGCCTCGTCCGGCGTCGTGGCCTCGGCGACCGCGTCGTGGTCGGCCTGGTCCGTCGCCTTGGCCGCCTGGTAGGCGTGCTCGGCCGAGGCGTAGGTGCGCTCACCGAAGCCGACGTCCACCGTGAGCGGCGCGAGGTGGAAGCTCGACAGCCACTCGAGCCCCGGCAGGTGGTCGCCGGCGAGGTCGGTGAGCTCGAGCAGCAGCCGGCCGCTCACTCCCATTCGATCGTCCCCGGCGGCTTGCTGGTGACGTCGAGGACGACCCGGTTGACCTCGCGCACCTCGTTGGTGATCCGGGTGGAGACGCGGGCGAGGACGTCGTACGGCAGGCGGGCCCAGTCGGCGGTCATCGCGTCCTCGGACGTGACCGGGCGGAGCACGACGGGGTGGCCGTAGGTGCGCCCGTCGCCCTGCACGCCGACCGAGCGGACGTCGGCGAGCAGCACGACCGGGCACTGCCAGACGTCGCGGTCCAGACCGGCGGCGGTGAGCTCCTCCCGGGCGATGGCGTCGGCCTCGCGCAGCACCTCGAGCCGCTCGCGGGTCACCTCGCCGATGATCCGGATGCCGAGCCCGGGGCCGGGGAACGGCTGGCGCCAGACGATCGCCTCGGGCAGGCCGAGCTCGACGCCGAGCGCGCGGACCTCGTCCTTGAACAGCATCCGCAGCGGCTCGACGAGCGAGAACTGCAGGTCCTCCGGCAGCCCGCCGACGTTGTGGTGGCTCTTGATGTTGGAGGTGCCGGCGCCGCCGCCGGACTCCACGACGTCCGGGTAGAGGGTGCCCTGCACGAGGAACTCGACCGGCTCGTCCGACTCGGCCACCACCGCCCGCGCCTCGGCCTCGAACACCCGGATGAACTCCCGGCCGATGGTCTTGCGCTTGGTCTCGGGGTCGGTCACGCCGGCGAGCGCCGACAGGAACTGGTCGGCGACCTCAGCCACGCGCAGCGAGACCCCGGTGGAGGCGACGAAGTCCTTCTCGACCTGCTCGGCCTCGCCCTTGCGCAGCAGCCCGTGGTCGACGAACACGCACGTCAGCTGATCCCCCACCGCCCGCTGGACCAGCGCCGCGGCGACCGCGCTGTCGACTCCACCGGACAGCCCGCACACGACCCGCTTGTCGCCGACCTGGGCCCGGACCCGCTCGACCTGCTCCTCGACGATGTTGACCATCGTCCAGGTCGGCCGGCAGCCGGCGCCGTCGAGCAGGAAGCGCTTGAGCACCTCCTGGCCGTGGGCGGAGTGCAGCACCTCGGGGTGGAACTGGACGCCATACAGGCCGCGCGCGGGGTCCTCGAAGCTGGCGACCGGGGTGTGCGCCGTCGACGAGGTGACGGTGAAGCCGGGAGGGGCCTCGGTGACCGCGTCGCCGTGCGACATCCAGACGCTGGACGACGCCGGCAGGCCGCTGAACAGCACGCCAGGCTCGACCACGGCGAGCGGCGTGCCGCCGAACTCCGCGGTGCCGGTCCGCGCGACCGTGCCCCCGAGCCCCGCGGCCATGGCCTGGAAGCCGTAGCAGATCCCGAACGTCGGCACGCCGGTCTCGAAGAAGCCGTGCGGCACCTGCGGGGCGCCCGGGGCGTAGACCGACGACGGCCCGCCGGAAAGGATCACCGCCTTGGGGGCGCGCGCCCGGAGCTCCTCTGCGGTGATCGTGTGCGGCACGACCTCGGAGTACACGTGACACTCGCGCACGCGCCGGGCGATGAGCTGCGCGTACTGCGCGCCGAAGTCGACGACGAGGACCAGGTCGGCGTCGGCCGGCGGGTGCGTCACTCGCGGAAGGCTACCGGCGGGGCCACATCTCCCGGCCTCCCCGGAGGTCGCCGGCGCGGCCCGGCCGGAACCGGGACGGAGGGCGCGAAACACCCCCGGGTCCGCCCCACACCCCCGGACTGACCCAGTGCGCTGTCCGCGCCGCGCGGCAGCCGCGACCACCCTCGTCGCCGCCGCAATGATCGCCGCCCCCCTCGCCGCCACCGCCAACGCGGCGGGGACGAGCACCGACCTCGCCGGCACCACGTCGCTGACCGGCTCCGTGCTCCAGCCGTGGCTCGCCTCGCACCTGCTCACCGCCGACCCGGCCGGGGCGCTCAAGGTCGCCGTCCGCGGCACGTCGGTCGACGCCGCCG
>JALYMN010000427.1 GCA_030773675.1 Actinomycetota bacterium | reverse complement strand
CGACGAGGGTGACCCGGTCGCCGCCCGCGGCGACGACCACGGCGCCGGGACGGTCGGCGGCGAGCCGGCCGCGCACGTCCAGCGCGAGTGAGCGGACCAGGTCGCCCGGCGTGCCGGCCGGCGCCTGGACGCCGGCGAAGGCGACGCCGAAGACGTCCTTGGCCTGCGCCGCGAACTGCCCGGCCTGCTGCAGCACCTGCGCCGCGCGCAGCTGCGCGAGCTCCTTCTCCACCTCGCGCAGGCGGGCGAGCGTCGCGGCGACCCGGTCGGGCACCTCGGGCGGCGGGACCTTCAGCGCCGTCGACAGCTGCGACAGGAGCACGTGCTCGCGGGCGAGGTGGCCGTAGGCGTCGAGCCCCACCAGCCCCTCGACCCGGCGCACGCCCGAGCCGATGCTCGACTCGCTGAGCAGCGTGACCATGCCGAGCTGGCCGGAGCGCGCAGCGTGGGTGCCGCCGCACAGCTCGCGGGCGTAGTCGCCGACCTCGACGACGCGCACGGCGTCGCCGTACTTCTCGCCGAACAGAGCCATCGCGCCGAGCCGCCGGGCCTCCTCCTGCGTGGTGACGAACGCGCGCACCTCCAGGTCGGCCAGGGCGATCTCGTTGATCTCCTGCTCCACGTCCGCAAGCACGGACTGCGGCACCGCGCCGGGCGAGGAGAAGTCGAACCGGAACCGGCCGGGGTTGTTCTCCGACCCGGCCTGCGCGGCCTGCTCCCCCAGCGCGGCGCGCAGCGCCTGGTGCACGAGGTGGGTGGCGGTGTGCGCGCGCGAGATCGCCCGGCGCCGCTCGACGTCGACCTGCGCGTCGACCGGCGCGCCGACCCGCGCCGTCCCCTGCACGACCCGTCCGCGGTGCACGACGAGCCCCGGCAGCGCGGCCTGGACGTCGTCGACCAGCACCCGGCTGCCGTCGGCGAGCTCGAGCACGCCCTGGTCGGCCTTCTGGCCGCCTCCCTCGGCGTAGAACGGCGTCCGGTCGAGGACGAGCTCGACCGGATCGCCCTCCGCCGCCTCCGCGGCCGGGTTGCCGTCGACGAGCAGGCCGCGCAGCACCCCCTCCGCGCGCACGGCGGTGTAGCCGGTGAAGTCGGTGGGGCCGGCGGCGTCCAGCAGCGCCCGGTAGGCGCTGACGTCGACGTGCCCGGTCCTCTTGGCCCGGCTGTCGGCCTTGGCCCGGTCGCGCTGCTCCTGCATGAGGCGGCGGAAGCCGTCCTCGTCGACCTGCAGGCCCTGCTCGGCGGCCATCTCCAGGGTGAGGTCGTAGGGGAAGCCGTAGGTGTCGTGCAGGCTGAACACGGCGTCCCCGGGCAGCACCCCGCCGGCCGCCCGCGCCGCGGGCACCGCGCCCTCGAAGACCTTCGCGCCCTTGGACAGCGTCTCGAGGAACGCGCCCTCCTCCGCCGTCGCCACGCTCGTGATGCGGGCGGCGTCGGGAACCAGCTCCGGGTACTGCGGCCCCATCGCGCCGATCGCCGCGCCGACGAGCTCGGCCGCGACCGGCTCGGCCGCCCCGAGCAGCCGCATGGCCCGGATCGCCCGGCGGACGATGCGCCGCAGCACGTAGCCGCGCGCCTCGTTGCCCGGGGTGACCCCGTCGCCGATGAGCATGACGGCGGTGCGCACGTGGTCGGTGACCACGCGCAGGCGGACGTCGGCCGCCGGGTCGCCGCCGCCGTACCGGACGCCGGTCAGCGCCGCCGCGCGGTCGAGGATCGTGCGCGAGGTGTCGATCTCGTAGAGGTTGTCGACGCCCTGCAGCACGGTCGCGACGCGCTCGAGCCCCATGCCGGTGTCGATGTTCTGCGCCGGCAGGTCGCCCGCGACGTCGAAGTCGACCTTGGTCCGGACGGCGGACAGCTGGTACTGCATGAACACGAGGTTCCAGACCTCGAGGTAGCGGTCCTCGTCAGCGACCGGACCGCCCTCGCGCCCGTACGCCGAGCCGCGGTCGTAGTAGATCTCGCTGCACGGCCCGCCCGGGCCGGGCACGCCCATGTGCCAGAAGTTGTCGGCCTTGTCGCGGCGCTGGATCCGCTCCTCGGGCACGTGGCGCTTCCAGAGCCCGAACGCCTCGTCGTCGTCGAGGTAGACCGTCGTCCAGAGCCGGTCCTCGGGCAGACCGTAGCCCCCGTCGGCCGTGCTCTTCGTGAGCAGCTCCCAGGCGAGGTCGACTGCGCCTTCCTTGAAGTAGTCGCCGAAGGAGAAGTTGCCGGCCATCTGGAAGAACGAGCCGTGCCGCGTCGTCTTCCCGACCTCGTCGATGTCGAGGGTGCGCACGCACTTCTGCACGCTCGTCGCGCGCGGGTACGGCGGCGACTGCTCGCCGAGGAAGTACGGCTTGAACGGCACCATGCCCGCGTTGACGAGCAGCAGCGTCGGGTCGTCGGCGATGAGCGACGCCGACGGGACGACGGTGTGCCCGCGGCTGTCGAAGTGGCCGAGGAAGCGCCGGCGGATCTCGTCGCTGTGCATGGTCTGCGCCGTCTCCTGCTGGTGGGGCGGGGGCTGCTACTGCTGGGCGGGCTGCTGCTGGGCGGGCACGCCGTACGTGTGCGCGTCGATGAGGTCGTTGCGGCCGTCGAGGCCGAGCGCCTCGCGCAGCTCGACCTCGCGCTCGGCGGCGGCCTCCCGGACGGCGTCCGCGAACTCGCGGAGGCCCTCGCCGAGGTCGCCGAGCGCGTCGGCGAGCGAGCTCTGCACGCCCGCGGGGGTCAGCCGGGCCGCGGCCCGGCTCGCCCGGCGGACCAGCAGCACCCCGACGGTCGCGCCGAGCGCGACGTAGAACAGCCGCCGGGTCATCAGCGGCCGCCCTTGAGCTCGGCCCTGACGCGCTTGCGGACGTCGTCCTCGTGCCGCCGCGACGCCGCCTTGCGCACGCCGTAGGAGAAGGCCGCGACCTTCACGACCGGGCTGCCGAGCGTGGCAGCGAACAGCGCGGTGAGCGAGGACACGTTGGCCGACACGCTCTGCACGTTGGCGGTGATCGCGTCGACGCGGACGAGCTCGGCGTTGACGTGGCCGACCGAGCGGGTGACCTCGCCGAGCAGCGGCATCGTGCGGTCGGTGACGCCGGCGACGAGCTTCTGCGTCTCGTCGAGGATGCGGGACAGCTTGACGAGCACGTAGCAGAGGAACAGCACGAGCAGGACGAACGCGAAGGCGAAGACCAGCCCGACGACGTCCCCGATGTCGATCACTGCGACTGCTCCTCGTGCTCCGGTGCGGCGGGCGGTCTGGCTGCTGGTGTGGCGGGCGGTCTGGCTGCTGGGGTGGCAGGGGGGGGCGCTGCCCGACGAGCTCGTCGAGGGTGCGCGGGCGCATCCGGACGGCGAGCGGCGCAACGGCGGCGGCGGCCCGCCGCTGGGCGTCGTCGAACAGGCTGTCCGCCTGCGCGTCCCCCTGCACGCGACGACCCTAGGCCGGGTGCCGCCCATC
>JALYMN010000426.1 GCA_030773675.1 Actinomycetota bacterium | reverse complement strand
GGAGGAAGGCGAGGGGCGACGAGGCGCGCGCCTGCGCCGGGTCGCGCAGCACGGCCTCGCCGAGCCGCAGCGGGTGCGGCGCGGCCAGCACGGCCAGCCGGCGCACGAGCCGCGGATGCAGGGTGGCGGCCGCCCAGGCGAGCACCCCTCCCCAGCCGGAACCCACGAGCACCGCGTCGCGGGCGCCGAGCGCCCGGACCAGCCCGGCGACGTCCGCGGACAGGGTGTAGGCGTCGTAGCCGCGGGGCGGCTTGTCGCTCGCCCCGTGCCCGCGCAGGTCGGGCGCCACCGCGCGGAACCCGGCGGCGCCGAGCGCCACCAGCTGGGAGCGCCACGCCCACCAGAACTCGGGGAAGCCGTGTAGCAGGAGCACGAGCGGCCCGTCGTCCGGGCCGCACCCGGCGACGTGGAAGCGCACCCCGCCCGCGGTCACCTGCCGGTGCGTCCACGGGCCGTCGACGAGCACGACCTGTTCGGCGACCGGCACCCGGGCGAGGCTGCCAGAGGACGTCGGGGGGTCAGGGGCCCGAGCGCGCTCAGCCCCGGCGGGTGAGGTCCTTGGCCCAGGCGATGTCGTCCTTGACCGTGGCGAGAGTCTTCTCCGGCTTGCCGACCTTGGCCAGGTTCTTCTTCCCGAGCAGCGCGAGCAGACCCGCGGCGAGCAGGTAGAGCACGCCGACGACGAGGAAGCCCGCGCCCAGCGGGATGCCGAGCGCCGAGATGCCGTACGCCGCGGCGATGCTGAGGAAGATCACTGCGAACAGTCCCGCGACCCCGGCGCCGCCGAACATGCCGACGCCCTTGCCCGCGGCGACGGCCTCCTTCTTGAGCTCGACCTTCGCCAGCGCGATCTCGGTCTTCACCAGCCGGGACAGGTCCGACGTCGCAGAGGCGACGAGCTCGCCGAGCGACGGCTCCGAGGTGGCGGTCAACAGTCCTCCTGTGCCGGGGTGGGGCGTGCGCACCGGGCGGTCGTCCGGGCACGGTCGTCGAGGAGGCCGGGGTCCTCCCGCGGCTGCCACTACCCGGGCCTCCCTCCCGCCACACGGCCCCGCATCACGGCTCCCGCACCACTGCTCCCGCCCCGCTCCCGCACCACGGCTCCCGTGCCGGACAGGACCAGGGCGCGTGGCCCTCCCGCCGGCGGGGCAGTGCTGCGGCGTGACGAGCGCTCTCGGCGTCGAGCTGACCGGTCTGCAGCGGATGCGGTTCGACGACGGGCTGCCGGTCCGGGCGGCCAGCGCCGTCGCGCCGCTCGGCGACGGCTGGCTCGTCGCCCAGGACGACGCGACGTCCGCGGCCTGGGTGCGCCCCTCCGGCACGGTCGTCGTCCGGGTGCTGCCGCCGGTCGAGGGGCACGACGTGTTCTCCGAGGCCGAGGGCACCAAGCACCTCAAGCCCGACCTCGAGGCGGCCTGCGAGCTGCTGCTGGACGGCGAGCCCTCGGTGCTGCTGCTCGGCTCGGGCTCGACGCCGCGCCGCATGCGCGCCTGCCTGGTGCAGCTGGAGGACGACGGGCCGCGGGTGACCGTCGGCGACCTCACGCCCCTGTACGCCGAGGTCGCGCGGGCGCTGGGCATCGCGCCCGACGAACTCAACCTCGAGGGCGCGTGCCGGCTCGGCGACACGCTGCGCTGGTTCGCGCGCGGCAACCTGGCCGCGGGCGTGCCGTCGGCGAGCGTCGACCTGGACGCCGCCGCGCTGCTGGCCGTGGTCCTCGGCGACGCCGAGGCGCGTGAGGTGTCCCTGGGCGGCGTGCGCCACTACGACCTCGGCGAGGTCGAGGGCGTCGGCCTCGCCGTGACGGACGCCGTCGCCCTGCCCGACGACCGGGTGCTCGTCAGCGCCTCGGCCGAGGACACGCCGAACGCGGTGGACGACGGCCCGGTGGTCGCCACCGCGCTCGCGCTGCTCGACGGCGACGCCGTCGTGGCCGTGGGTGCGCTGCCCGAGCCCGACGGCGAGGTGCACAAGGTCGAGGGCCTCGCCCTCGTCGAGCCGCGCCCGGACGGCGCCCGGCTGCTCGCCGTGGTCGACGCCGACGACCCGCTCGCGCCGTCCGTGCAGCTCGACCTGCAGGTGCGCTGGCAGGCCTGACGTCAGACCGGGGCGGCGCCGACCGCGAGC
>JALYMN010000425.1 GCA_030773675.1 Actinomycetota bacterium | reverse complement strand
CAGCACCACGGCGTAGCGGACGGGCTGCGTGTTGCCCGCGGACGGCGCCCAGCGCGCCGCCTGCAGCAGCGGCCGGAGCTGCTCGCGGGTCAGCGTCGCGTCGGGGTCGAAGCGCCGCGGGCTCCACCGCGCGGCCAGCAGCGGGTGCAGCCCGGCGCGGTCGTCGTCCGGTTCGCGTGGGGTCACGGGCCGCACCGCGCGGAGGGGCGGAGGATCCGGGTCGTCAGCACGACCGGATCCTCCGGTGCCCGGGCCGTGCGCGCGAGCCGCGCTGCCGGCGCGGCGCCCGGCGGGGGTTCTACGGCCACCGGACGCCGTGCCTGTCTCGAGGGTTACCCCTTCCGCACCTCCGTGCCCCTGGACATCGGCGCGGATCACGGCGCGCAGTGGCAGGCTGGCCGGATGTCTGCGCTCCCAGGAGGACCCGTGACCCTCACCGCACCGGCCGATCAGGACCGGCTGACCGCGCTGCTCGCGGTGCGGACGCTCACCGAGCGCCTCGCCGCGCCGCTGTCGCCGGAGGACCAGACCGTCCAGTCCATGCCCGACGCGAGCCCGACGAAGTGGCACCGGGCGCACACCTCGTGGTTCTTCGAGGAGTTCCTGCTCGGACCGGCGGGCGTCGCGCCGTACGACGAGACGTTCCGGTACCTGTTCAACTCCTACTACGAGGCGGTCGGCCCGCGGCACCCGCGGCCGCAGCGCGGCCTGGTCACCCGCCCCGGCGCGGCGGAGGTGGGGCGCTACCGGGCGCACGTCGACGCCGCGCTCGCCGACCTGCTCGCCCGCGGCCTGGACGACGAGCAGGCCGACGTCCTCGTCCTCGGGGTCAACCACGAGCAGCAGCACCAGGAGCTGCTCGTCATGGACGCCAAGCACCTGCTCGGCGGGCAGCCGTTCGGCCAGGTGCTCGTCGCGCGGCCGCTCGACCCCCCGGCCGCGTCGCCCCCGCTGACCTGGCGGGCGGTCGACGGCGGTCTGGTGGAGGTCGGGTCCGACGGTTCGGGGTTCGCCTACGACAACGAGGGCCCGCGGCACCGGGTCTGGCTCGAGCCGTTCGAGGTCGCCGAGCGCGCGGTCACGAACGAGGACTGGCTCGCCTTCGTCGCCGACGGCGGCTACGCCCGGCCCGACCTGTGGCTGTCCGACGGCTGGCGCACGGTGGGGGAGCAGGGCTGGCGGGCGCCGGCGTACTGGCGGGAGCAGGACGGCGACTGGGTCACCTGGACCCTGTCCGGCACGCGTCCGCTGGTCCTGGGCGAGCCGGTCTGCCACGTGTCGTTCTACGAGGCCGACGCCTACGCCCGCTGGGCCGGCGCGCGGCTGCCGACCGAGCAGGAGTGGGAGACGGCCTGCCGCCCGGTGGCGCACCTGCGCGGGCAGCTGCTCGACCCGGGCCGCCTGCACCCGGGGCTGGCCGGGCCGCACATGGTCGGCGACGTGTGGGAGTGGACGGCGAGCGCCTACCTGCCCTACCCGGGCTTCGTCCCGGTCGAGGGCGCGGTCGGCGAGTACAATGGCAAGTTCATGTGCGACCAGCACGTGCTGCGCGGGGCGAGCTGTGCCACACCGGCCGGGCACGAGCGGCCGACCTACCGCAACTTCTTCCCGGCGTACGCCAGGTGGGCCTTCTCCGGCCTGCGCCTGGTGCGCTCGTGACGGGGGCCCGCTCCCCGGAGCCTGAGGCCCCGCCGCTGCGGCTCGACCGGCACCTGGAGCCCGACGCGCTGCGCCGGGCGCTCGAGGCCGACGTGCGCGCGGGCCTCGCGGCGCCGCCGTACACGCTGCCGCCGAAGTGGTTCTACGACGCGCGCGGCTCGCAGCTGTTCGACGAGATCACCCGCCTGCCGGAGTACTACCCGACCCGTCGCGAGCGGGCGCTGCTCGAGCAGCACGCCGGCGAGGTGGCCGCGCTGACGCAGGCCGACACGCTCCTCGAGCTCGGCAGCGGCACCTCCGAGAAGACCCGGCGACTGCTCGACGCGCTGCGCGAGGCCGGGACGCTGCGCCGCTACGTCCCCTTCGACGTCGACGAGACCGTGCTGACCGCCGCCGGCGAGGCGCTGCTGGCCGACTACCCGAGCCTCGAGGTGCACGCCGTGGTCGGCGACTTCGAGCACTCCCTGCCGCTCCTGCCGCGCGGCGGCCGGCGCCTGCTCGCCTTCCTCGGAGGCACGATCGGCAACCTGCTGCCCCACGAGCGGGCGTCGTTCCTCGCGGCGCTCGCCGCGCAGATGGCGCCGGACGACGCGCTGCTGCTCGGGGCCGACCTCGTCAAGGACCCCGCGCGCCTCGTCCGCGCGTACGACGACGCGCAGGGCGTCACCGCCGAGTTCGACCGCAACGTGCTGCGCGTGCTGCAGCGGGTGCTCGGTGCCGAGGTCGACCCGGAGGCGTTCGCGCACGTCGCGCTCTGGGACGCCGAGCACGAGTGGGTCGAGATGCGGCTGCGGGCGACGTCGAGGCAGCGGCTGCGCGTGCTCGACCTCGACGTGACGTTCCAGGAGGGGGACGAGCTGCGCACCGAGGTGAGCGCCAAGTTCCGGCGCGAGGGCCTGACCGCGGAGCTGGCGGCGGCCGGCCTCGGCCTGCGCTGCTGGTGGACCGATCCGGACGGCGACTACGCCCTCACCCTGTCGACCCCCGCGTGAGCGCGCCCGAGGGTCTGACGGTCGCGGTGCTGGGCGGCACCGGCCCGCAGGGGCGGGGGCTGGTGCGCCGCTTCGCCGCGGCCGGCCTGCCCGTCGTCCTGGGC
>JALYMN010000424.1 GCA_030773675.1 Actinomycetota bacterium | reverse complement strand
GTGTCCGAGGGGGGACTTGAACCCCCATTCCCCGCAAAGGGAACTAGCACCTCAAGCTAGCGCGTCTGCCAATTCCGCCACCCGGACCGGTGCGCCCGGCGGGGAGCGCCGGACGCGAGCACTCTAGCAACCCGCCGGGCGCAGGACAGGACCCTGCGCCGTCGACCGCTGCGTCCGCCGCGTGGATACCGTGCGGGTCCACGCCGACCCGGGGAGACCCACGTGCCCGACCAGGTCCCCACCTCTGTGCCCAGCTCTGTGCCCACCGCCGAGGACGAGGTCGTCGACATCTGCCGGGACCTCATCCGCATCGAGAGCGTCAACGACGGGACCGGGCGGGGGCCGGGGGAGCGGCAGGCCGCCGAGCACGTGGCGGCTCTGCTGTCCGAGGTGGGCCTCGACCCCGTCGTCCTGGAGTCGGAGCGCAACCGCACCAGCGTGATCGCGCGGGTGGAGGGCGCCGACCCCTCGCGCGACGCGCTGCTCGTCCACGGCCACCTGGACGTCGTCCCGGCCGAGCCCAAGGAGTGGACTTACGACCCCTTCGCGGCGGAGGTCGCCGACGGCTGCGTCTGGGGGCGCGGCGCCGTCGACATGAAGGACATGGACGCCATGACGCTCGCCGTCGTCCGCGAGCGGCTGCGCACGGGGCGCAGGCCGCCGCGTGACGTCGTCCTCGCCTTCGTCGCCGACGAGGAGGCCGGCGGCGTGCAGGGCGCGCAGTGGCTGGTCGAGCACCACGCCGGGCTGTTCGAGGGCTGCACCGAGGCCATCAGCGAGGTCGGGGGCTTCTCGCTCAGCGTCAACGACGACCTGCGGCTCTACATGATCGAGACCGCGCAGAAGGGCATGGCCTGGCTCCGGCTCACCGCCGAGGGCACCTCGGGCCACGGCTCGATGCTCAGCCGCGACAACGCCGTGACCAAGCTCTGCGAGGCCGTGGCCCGGCTCGGCCGGCACGAGTTCCCGATCCACATCACGCCGACGGTGCGCCGCTTCCTGGATGAGGTCGGCGACGCGTTCGGCGTCGAGCTCGACGCCGACGACATGGAGTCGACGATGCGCCTGCTCGGGCCGATGGCGCGCATCGTCGGCGCGACCTTGCGCAACACCGCCAACCCGACGATGCTCGAGGCAGGCTACAAGCACAACGTCATCCCCGGCCGGGCGTCTGCGATGGTCGACGGGCGCTTCCTGCCCGGGTTCGAGGAGCACTGGGAGCGCGAGCTCGACGAGGTGCTCGGCCCGGACGTCGTCCGCGAGTACGTCCACTACGACATCGCGCTCGAGACCGAGTTCGAGGGGGCCCTGGTCGACGCGATGGTCGGCGCGCTGAAGGCCGAGGACCCCGGCGCCCGGGCCGTGCCGTACACCCTGTCCGGCGGCACCGACGCGAAGAGCTTCAGCCGGCTCGGCATGCGCTGCTTCGGCTTCTCGCCGCTGCGCCTGCCGAGCGACCTGGACTTCTCCGGCATGTTCCACGGCGTCGACGAGCGGGTGCCGCTCGACGCCCTGCGCTTCGGCACCCGGGTGCTCGACCGCTTCCTCGACGCGAGCTGACCCGCCTGCTGGTCTCGGCGGGCCGGTGGCTCAGGCGGCGAGCGCCAGGGCGGCCGGACGGCCCTGCGCCAGGCGCACCTGCTGCTCGAGCAGCTCGGCGAGCAGCGCGGTCGCCGCCCGGACGTCGTCCTCCGTGGGCTCGGTGCCCCGCCGCAGCCCTAGCCGGGCCGCGAGGTCGACCGGCGAGGACACGCGGACGTCGAGCCTCGGCCGGTCCAGGGCCGGACGCCAGGTGCCGAGCGGCACGAGCTCCTCCGCACCCGCGACGCCGACGACGACGACGGGCGCCCCGGTCGAGAGGGCCAGCCGTGCGGCGCCGGTGCGCAGCTGCTCCGGCAGCCCGGTCAGCGTGGCGCCGATGCGCCCCTCCGGGAACAGCGCCACCGCCTCGCCCTCGCGCAGCAGGCGGGCCGCGCCGTCCAGGGCCGAGCGGGCCTGCGCGCTGCGGCGCTTCACCGGCACCATGCCCGCGGCCAGCAGCGCCGGCCCGAGCACCGGCGCCGTGAACACGCCCGCGGTCCCGAGCAGCCGCAGCTGCCGGCCGGAGCGCCGGCCGGTGACCACGACAGCGGCCCGTCGGCCACCGAGCGGTGGTTCGCCAGGACGAGGACCGGCCCG
>JALYMN010000423.1 GCA_030773675.1 Actinomycetota bacterium | reverse complement strand
GGCCCGGCTCGACGCCACCCGCCGGCTGGACGTCCGGCGCCGCGAGCACGCCGCGATCCTCGCCCGGCTGGAGGAGGCCGAGCGCGACGAGCCCGAGCAGCTGGCCGCCCGGGTGCCCGCCCGCGCGGTCGTCGCCCACCGCCAGCAGTGGACCCGCGACCGGCTGAGCGCCGACCTGCGCGCGCGCGACGTCGACGTCCTGCTCGCCTGCGACAACGGCGCGGACGTCCTGGGGACCTGCGTGGCAGAGCAGCCGGCCCTCCTCCTGGTCGACGAGCTGCTCGCCATGCGCAGCGGCGCGGAGGTCGTGCAGGAGGTCCGGCAGTTCTGCCCGTACACCGTCGTCGTCGGGCACGTGACCGACGAGCGCGGGATCGGCCGGCTCCTGGACGCCGGCGCGACCGCCGTGTTCACCGCGCGTGCGCGGCCCGACCGGATCGTCGAGGAGGTCGTCGGGCTGCTCTGAGGGCGAGCCCTGGGGCCGGGACGTCCACGCACCGCCGCAGGTGAGCCCGCCGCGCTGCGAGCCCGCCCGGCGCTCGCCGCGCCGCGGGGGTCGCGGGCTCCCGTCAGGCCTCGGCCGCCGCCTTGATCGCGGCGAGCGTCGCCGGGATGCCCTCGTGCGCGGCCCGCGTGCGGTCGGCGATCTGGGCGGCGGCGTCGTCGCCGAAGCGCTCCTCGAAGCGAGCGAGCCCGGCCGGGAGGAACTCCCACGACTCGGTGAGCAGAGTGCCGCCGTCCACGGGCTCGAAGCTGTAGCCCCACCGCACCCAGTGCTCGCCGACGACGAAGGCGAACTCCCGCCCCCGGTCGGCCGCGACCACCTGCGAGCGCGTCTCCCAGACCCGCTCCGGCGTCTCGTTGCGCCCGGTGAACCAGCTGCCCGGCGTCGGCCCGGCGCCCTCGTCCCACCAGCACGCCCGGCAGACCGGGCTCCACTCGCCGGTGCGGGTGACGTCGGCAACCATGTCGTAGAGGTCCTCGGCCTCGCGGGCGACGAAGACGGTCTCGGCGTGGCGCAGGTCCGGCATGGGCGGCAGTCTGCTCCCCCGGCAGCCGGGGACGGCGGCCGGGCAGCGAGGCGGCCGGTCCCCGGGTCACCTCGGGCCGGACCAGGACCAGGCGTACACGCCGTCGTCGACCGCGGTGCCGCCGTCCCCCAGCTCGAGCGGCCGGAACGTGTCGACCATGACCGCGAGCTCGTCGAAGGACTCCGCGCCGAGGCTGCGCTCGACCGCGCCGGGCTGCGGCCCGTGGCTGTGCCCGCCGGGGTGCAGGCTGATCGAGCCCTGGCCGATGCCGCTGCCCTTGCGCGCCTCGTAGTCGCCGCCGACGTAGAACATGACCTCGTCGCTGTCGACGTTCGCGTGGTAGTTGGGCACGGCACCGCCAGCGGGTGGTAGTCGACCTTGCGCGGCACGAAGTTGCAGACGACGAAGTTCTGGCCCTCGAAGACTGGTGCACCGGCGGCGGCTGGTGCACCCGCCCGGTGATCGGCTCGAAGTCGGCGACGTCGAAGGCGTACGGGTACAGGCAGCCGTCCCAGCCGACCACGTCGAACGGGTGCTCGGGCACGATGTGCACGGTCCCGGCCAGTCCGCCGGGGCCGCGGCCGCGGTGCTTGACGTAGACCTCCACGTCGGCGGCCTCGACCACGCGCGGGTCGGACGGCCCGCGCAGGTCGCGCTCGCAGTACGGCGCGTGCTCCAGGAACTGCCCGTGCTTCGACAGGTAGCGCCGGGGAGGCGTGATGTGGCTGCTCGCCTCGATCGCGTACAGGCGCAGCGGCTCCTCCCCGGTCGGGACCCACCGATGCGTCGTCGCGCGCGGGAGGACGACGTAGTCGCCCTGGCCCACCTCCAGGTCGCCGAAGACCGTCTCGACCGTGGCGGTGCCGGCCTCGACGTACACGCACTCGTCGCCGACGGCGTTGCGGTACAGCGGCGACGCCTCACCGGCCACGACGTAGCTCAGTCGGACGTCGGCGTTGCCGAGCACCAGCCGCCGGCCGGTGACCGCGTCGACGGCCACTCCTGCCCCGGGAACAGTTCGTGCAGCTTCAGGTGCCGCGGCAGCAGCGGCGCGTTCGGCACCGTCGCCTGGTCGGGCAGCTCCCACGGACGGGCGTCGACCAGCGCCGAGGGCAGCCCGACGTGGTAGAGCAGCGAGCTGTCGGAGGAGAAGCCCTCCTCGCCCACCAGCTCCTCGTGGTACAGCCGCCCGTCGGGGCGGCGGTGCTGCGTGTGCCGCTTGCGCGGCACGCTGCCGACGCTGCGGTGATAGGCCATGAGGTCCTCCTGACGGGCAGACGGGCGGGGGCAGAGGGCGGTCGGACGGCGCGTCAGACGGAGACGGGCAGGACGAGGGCGAGCAGCCGGCGCAGCGCCTCGCGCAGCGTTGCCGGGTCGCCGCTTGGACGACGGCCGCGACGTCGGGCGTCGGGGCGGACCAGCCAGGCCTCGCCGGGCCGCGCCCCGAGGAGCTCCACGAGGTCGGGAGGGTGACCGGGCAGTTGGGCACCAGCACGATCGGTGCGGCTCAGGCACCGCGCCGCTGGGCGGCCGGCCGGCGAACGGGCGCGACGGGTCGGGCGTCGTGAGCGGCGAGGGGGTCCAGGTCGGGGGTACGGGGTCCGGCGCGGCCACGCCTCGCAGGTTAGGAGGGCGCGACCGCGGCGGAGCCGTCGTGGCGAAGCCGCGCCGGGGGGTTGCAGGGGGACGGCCGCGGCCTACGGCCAGCCCTGCTCCAGCAGCGGGGTCACCGTCACCTCGTTGAGCACCAGGCCGGGCGGTGCGGCCGCGATCCAGACGATGAGCTCCGCCACCTGCTCCGGCGGCAGCGCGTCCGCGGGCACGGACGGCTGCGCCGCGCCGCGGTCCTCCGGCGACCAGACGCCCCAGCTGGTGTCCATCGCGCCCGGGTAGAGCACGCAGGCCCGGATGCGGTGCGGCCTGCCCTCGGCGGCGAGCGCCTGGGTGAACCCGGTCAGCCCGAACTTCGCCGCGCAGTAGGCGGAGGCGTTCGCCCACCCGCGCCGGCCGGCGACCGAGGAGACGTTGACGATCGTCCCGCCGCCGCGCTCGCGCATGTTCGGCCAGACCGCCTGCGACAGCAGGAACGCCGCGCGCAGGTTCACGTCGAAGACCCGGTCCCAGGCGGCGACGTCCAGCTCGGCCACCGGCCCGGGGACGTCGGTGCCGGCCGCGTTGACGAGGACGTCGACCCCGCCGAGCTCGTCGTGCACGTGGCGGACCGCCCGCTCGATCGCGCCCGCGTCGGCCAGGTCGACCACGACCGCGCTGGCGCGGACCCCGCCGGCGGCGATCTCGTCGGCCGTCGCGCGGAGGTCGGTCGCGCCGCGGGCCAGGACGGCGACGTCGGCACCGGCCGCGGCCAGGGCGAGAGCCGTCGCGCGCCCCAGCCCGCTGCTGCCGCCGCTGACCAGCGCCGTGACGCCCCGGAGCTGTCCGGCCCTGTCCATGTCCGTCACCTGCCTGTCGCCGCCGCCCGCCCTGGCCCCGCCGGCGGAGACTCCCCCGCTCCTGCGGGCCCACTCCCGGCCGGCGGCGGCCGCAGCCGTCGGGCTGGGATCCGCGCTGCTGAACCGCCTCCGGGGTAAGGCGGCGGGACGACCACCGTCGTCAGGCGTACGGCCGGGGAGCCGTGGACGCCCATCCGTCGCCGGCGGGAGGCACCCCACCCTCCGAGGCCGGGCCGGTGCGCCACCGCCGGCCCGGCCTCGAGCGCGGCTGACGTGGCGGCGCTGCCCGCGGAGCAGGCGGTCGCCGACTTCGACTCGGCCTCGGCGATGCTCCGCGCGACCGCCGCCGCGCTGCAGGGGCGCACGTTCCGCGCCGGGGGCAGAGCAGGCTCGCCGCAGCGGCGGTGCGCGCCCCCGCGGCGCTGCCGCTGCCGCTGCGCGGCGTACGCGCGGGTCAGCGGGGCGGAGGCGGTGCGGGGCGACCGGCACGGCGACCTCGACGCCGAGGCGGTGGCCCGGTGAACTGTGGGTCGCTACCCGCCGCAGGTCTGAGCCCGGCCGACCGGGTGGAGCACGGGGGAACAAACCGGACGGCGCCGACGCTGTGATGCGGGACACCTGCTGCCGCGGACCCCGTTCGCCGGACCCGAGGGACGTCCTCTTGCGCTCTGTCCTCCGCCGTCGCCGCTCCCTGGTCGCCGTGCTCGCCGCTCTGGCGACGGTCGTCCTGGCCCTGCCCGCCGGCGCCCAGACCGCCCCCGCTCCCGCCGGGAGCCTGCCCCGGCTGAACATCACTGACAACTACGTCACCGGCATATCCTCGGGCGGCTACATGGCCACTCAGCTGCAGGTGGCGTACTCGAGCCGCTTCCGCGGAGCCGGCGTCTTCAGCGCCGGCCCGTACTACTGCGCGCAGGGCAGCCTCACGCTCGCCCTGACCGCGTGCACCGCCAACACCGCTCCGACCCAGCTGCCGTCGCTGATCGCGCAGACCGACCGGTACGCCGCCGAGGGCAAGATCGACCCCACCGGCAACCTCGCCGCGCAGCGGACCTGGTTCTTCTGGGGCACCAAGGACCAGACCGTGGTCGGCTCGGTCGCCGACGACCTCGCCGCCTACTACCGGCACTACGGCGTCCCGCTGACCTACCGCAACACCGTCCCGGCCGGCCACGCCTGGATCAGCCAGCTCGGCCCGAACGCCTGCGACGTGA
>JALYMN010000422.1 GCA_030773675.1 Actinomycetota bacterium | reverse complement strand
TGCGGGCCGAGCCTTGACCCCGACGCCTCACCTCGGCGCGCCCGAAAACAGGCGGAGACACCACAAGAAAGATCAGTCACGGTGAGAACCGGGCTTGACCGGCCCCGCTCCTTCAGGGATGACACAGAGCAGTTCGCAGGCTCAGGTCGTCCATCACCTGCCACAGGAGGCGTACGGGTCTTGCCGTGAGCCGCCTTCCGAGCGGCAGGACGGGCCCGCAAGCCAGATCATGCCGGGACAGGCGGACCGAGCACACCTCGCCAGCGTCGCAGGTGCCTGCCTGCCCGATGGAGGATCAAGTTGCTCTCCCCCGGCGCTCCTGGCTTGATCATTGGTTAGGCCCGGGGCCTAACCAATGAGACTCAAGGCCGCTGGACGCGGAGCAACGCGGAGCAGGACAGGGCTCTCACCTGCGGTAACGTCAGCGCTGCAGGTCAGGGACAGTGCTGTCAGCGGGTTCAAGTCCCCCCTCGGACACTGCGTGGAGACGCTTCTGACCTGCAGAGATAGCGCGGGACTTGTGCTCCTCAGGCTCCGGTGGTCACACGGTGGTCACAACGCTTCATCAGCCAGCTCCGAGCGGTCGGGCTCGCTGACCCTCAGGACGGCAGCCCCTTCGGCCAGACCGCCGAGGAGCTCGTGCCCGAACGGAGAAGCGGGTCCCATGGGCAATCAAGGTCCCCGTCGCCGACCGCGGCAACAGCCGCGCGGCGAACCCGGTCGTCGGTGCCATGCACACCGCGCGGCCGCCGATGCCGGTCGCGCCCGGGCAGCGCCTGCGGTTCGTGTTCGAGGCGCGGTCGTACGCCAGGCCCGTCGACCAGGGGCGCCGGCACGCGGCTCGGTCCGTCGGTGCGGGCAGCAGGTGCACCTCGTCGTACACGACCAGGCGTCGACGACATCCAGGACGGCCCGCGCCGGTGGTCGGGTTGATGGTAGCGACGAACGGCTACCAGAGCGAGGCCGGGCCGACGCGTCGACATACGGGCTGGTGGTCCTGGAGCTCCGTGAGCCAACGGAGGACGACCTCGCCGAACGCATCCGGTCCCTGCGCGTGACAACTGTCGTGCAGATGCCCGTGATCCGCGACGTGCGGTTCCACGCGACGGTCGTACACCCCGAGCCCGGAGCGCTGCAGGCGTTCGATGGGACGTCGAGGTGGGAGGCCCGGACGGCCGCCGAGCGCTCGACCGCGTGCTGCTCGGCGCGGCCGGGTCGCCGCGGGCGCCGCACGCCGTCCGCAGGGAGAGCCGCCCGCCGCTTGTGTCAGGACGGAAAGTCGTTCACGATTCGTTGGACGCAGCATGCGGAGACTCGTTCCGCCGCCGCCGGTGGGCCTTGCGCAGGACCTCCTGGACGAGGATCTGCGCCTGGTGCCGGCTCCGGCTGAGCAGGTGGGCGCACTTGAGCAGCGACGGTCCCCGCGCGACGACGGACGCGTCGAACGAGTCCACCTGGGTCATCCTTCACACCTTCACAGATGCCGCCGGTACCGTCGCTGTGTAACGCCGGGCGGGACGGCCCGGCGAACGCGGCCCCAAACCGGGGCACAACGCGGGAGCGAGCGCATGGTCGGTCTAGGTTCGCGCGGTGGCTCGCAGCTCCCCTGAGGATCTTTTCTCCGACCTCCCCTCCCCCCCCCCGCGGTCCTCGCCGGGATAGCGCGGGTCCTCCACTCCCCGGCGGCCCGCGTCCTTCGGCGTCGTTGGCCGCGCTTGCCCTGGACGCCGCGGCTTGGCGGTGCGAGCGGGACGGGCGGGAACTTGCCGTCGACCTTGTCGCCGCTGCAACGCAGGCGGAGGTGGCCGCCGAGCCGCCGGCCGAACGAGTGCCGGCCGCGAGAGCCTCGCCCCCTGCCCTACTCCCACAGGAGCCCGATGAGCGACCTGCACGAACACCTCGAAGACCTCGCGCCGACCGCCCGGGCCAGGGCGCTCGCCCTCGAGATCGTGGCGCGCACTGCCGCCGCGTCAGCCCGCGCCGCCAACTACGTCAGTCTCCGTCCTCCGCTCGCAGGTGCCATCGCGGTGTACCTCCTGCGAGACAAGATCTCGATCGCACTACCGCCGGACCGGGCGGACGCGGTGGCCCCGAGGCTGCCGGGAGTACAACTCCAGAGAAGGCCGCCCACGACCTACTTGGTCATGGAAGGCGGCGCACTCACCCGGCACGCAGAACTCCTCACGCAGCTTGCCGTGGAGGCGGTCCTCTGGCGGGCGGACGGACCACGAGGCGGCTCTACAGGGGGGCCGATGACGGCGACGCGGGGCAAGCCGAGCAGCCACATCAGTCCTGCCCGGTGCACTGGATGCGCCTGCTCTCCAACGGGGACTGCCCCTACTGCGGGAATGAGTGACGCTTCGCCGTCGCTCCCCCGCACCCCGTGCCGCGCTATCGCTCGCCGCTGAAACACGTCCGTGAACGCCCCCGCTCTTGCGGAGGCCGAGAAGCGGCCACGCCTGCCAGGAGGGGAGCGAGTGCCAGCCCGGCTAGCTCAGGAGGGAGGCCCCCGGTACAGCTCTTCGAGGTGGTCGTCGACGTCGACGTCGCGCAGCGGCAGCGCGCGGCAGTACTGCCGGAGGGTCGTGGAGCGTCGGCGTGCCTCCAACCACCACCGCGCTCACACCGCCCTGGGCGGTCAGCCCTGGATCGGCCGCGTCAACAACCTGCCGGGGCACTACAACTAGTGCGGCGTGGCTGAAGTGTCTTGGCGGTGCCGGGCGAGACAATGAGCAATGCGTGTGGCGCCGCTGGGCTTGCGGGACGGTGACCGGGAGAAGCTGACGTCGCTGGTGCGGGCGTCGTCGGTGCGGGCGGGGCTGGCCCAGCGCGCGCGGATCGTGCTGCTGGCCGCCGACGGGGTCAGCA
>JALYMN010000421.1 GCA_030773675.1 Actinomycetota bacterium | reverse complement strand
CGCCCGCGCCGGCGTCGACCGCGACGCCGGCACGCGCGAGGACGACCGGGCGCTGGCCGACGCCTGGCGGTCCGCCCGCGTGCTCGTCGTCGACGCCGGCGAGGCGCTCGTCGATTGCACCGGCCTCGTCCTCGTCGAGCCGGACCAGGCGCCGGACGGCGACCGCCTCTACCTCGGCCGCGACCTCGAGGCGGCGTACTTCGCCGTGGCCGGACCGCTGCCCGACGTCGCGGGACAGCGGGTCACCCTTCGCGACGTCGGCGCCCGGCTGTCGGCGCGCGACGCCGGGCTGCTCGCCCACGCCGTCGGACTGGCGAACTGGCACGCCCGGCACCCCCGCTGCCCCCGCTGCGGCGCTCCCACCGTCTCCGTCCGCGGCGGCGCGGTGCGTCGCTGCACCGCCGACGACAGCGAGCACTTCCCGCGCACCGACCCGGCGGTGATCGTGCTGGTGACGGACGGCGCCGACCGCTGCGTGCTCGGCCGCCAGCCGGTGTGGCCGCCCGGCCGCTTCTCCGCGCTCGCCGGCTTCGTCGAGCCCGGCGAGAGCCTGGAGCAGGCCGTGGCCCGCGAGGTGGCCGAGGAGAGCGGCCTGCAGGTGCGCGACGTCATCTACCGCGACAGCCAGCCCTGGCCGTTCCCGGCGAGCCTGATGCTGGCGTTCCGCGCCGTCACCGACGGCACCGCGACCCCGGTGAGCCGGGACGGTGAGCTCGCCGAGGTCGGGTGGTTCACCCGGCAGCAGGTGCGCGAGGCCGGCGGGTGGGGCGACTCCGACGGGCCGGCGTCACAGCGTCCGCTGCTGTTGCCGCCTCCGGTGAGCATCGCCTGGAAGCTCATCACCGACTGGGCCGCCGAGGTGCGACCCGCCGGCTGACGGGGCAGTCTGCTCGCGTGCACGCGCAAGCGCCCCGGTGTCGGGCCGGGGCCGCGCCGTTCCCGTCTGCCTGAGGAGGCCACCGTGTCCCGTGCCCGCCTGACGACCGTGCCGCTCGCCCTGGTGCTGAGCGGCGTCCTCGCCGCCCCCGCGCTCGCCGCCCCGCCGCCCGTCGAGACGGCCGGCGACGCCGTCGAGTACCGCCTGCCCGGCCCGGGCGCCTACCCGGAGGGCATCGGCGTCCACGGCTCCAGCTTCTACATCGGCACCACCAGCGACGGCACGCTCTACGAGGGCGACCTGCGCGACGGCAGCGTCTCGGTCTGGTCGCCGGGCGGCACCGACGGTCGCACGACGGCCATCGGCATCAAGGCCACGGGCCAGCGGCTGTACGTCGCCGGCGGCGGCACGGGCTTCGTGTTCGTCTACGACCGTCGCAGCGGCGAGCTGCTGGCCCGGTACACCAACGGCGGCGCGGCGGCCGGCGCCACCTTCCTCAACGACGTCGCGATCGCGCCCGGCGGCGACGCCTACGTCACCGACAGCCGGCGCTCGGTGCTGTACCGCATCCCCCCCGACGTGCCAAACGCCGGCGGCACGTACCCGCTGGAGGTCGCGGTGCAGTTCGCCGGTACCGCCTTCGACTACGTCCAGGGCTTCAACGCCAACGGCATCGCGATCAAGGGCCGGACGGCGTACGTCGTGCAGTCCGCCACGGGCCGGCTGTTCGCGGTAGCCCTCGACGGCAGCGACGTCGTCCGGCGCGTCGACGTGCGCGACGAGGACGGCCAGGAGTACCTGCTCACCAACGGCGACGGGCTGCTGCTGCAGGGCGACCGGCTCTACGTGCTGCAGAACCGGCTGGACCTGCTCACCGAGCTCGACCTCGACGGCAGGCACGCCGCCACCGTCGTCTCGCGCACCACCGACGAGACCTTCGACGTGCCGACCACGCTCGCGGCGGCCCGCGGGCGCGTGCTCGTCGTCAACGCCCAGTTCGGCGACACGACGCCGGAGCCGTTCACGGTCAGCAGCATCCGGCGCCCCTAGGCAGTGTCTGCCCCGCCACCGGCGCGGGGGCTCAGCTCGGTGGACCCGGCCGGTCCCGGAACAGCACCGCGGGCCGCACCGGGTCCTCCGCGCGCACCAGCACGTCGCAGACCGCGCCGGGACGCACCTCGGCGTCGTAGCCGGCGAACGCCTCGAGCTGCCACGCCGGCACCCCCCGCCGGCGCAGCGCCGCCGACGACAGGGCCACGTGGACGACGAGCTCGGCCGGCAGGCCGTGGTCGAGCAGGAAGCGCCCGTCGACGAGCACGACCGCCCGCGCCGGCAGGGGCCGGACGGCGGCGCGGGCGCTGCGGTCGCGGGCGGCGTCCCACAGCGCCGGCAGATAGGCGCCCGGAGGGCGGCCGGCGGGCTCGAGCACCTCGCGGCGCAGCGCGCCGGCGTCCAGCCAGCGCTCCCGGAAGTCCTGGGCGTCCTCGCGGCCGTGCTCGAACCGCTCGCCCGCCGGGCGCAGGAAGTCCGCGGCCGACACGCGGACGGGAGCGCGTCCGGCCGCGCGCAGGCCCTCGACGAGGGAGTCGGCCAGCGCGCGGGCGCCGACCCCGTCGAGCAGCACTCGCGCCGGCGATGGCAGCGGCAGGACGCGCTCGACCAGCTCGGCCGCGAGCGCCTGCGGGCTGCGGGGGAGCAGCCCGGTCAGCGCCGTCCGGCCAGCTCGGGTGGCAGCGGCACGGCCGCGGTCGCGGACAGCACGACCTCCTTGGCCAGGTCGTGCACCTTGCGACCGCGCGACCGGGCGACCTTGCGGAGGCGCTCGAACGCCTCGCGCGGGCTGCTGTGCTGCCGCTCGGTGAGCACCCCGATCGCCTGCTCCACGACCACCCGGGCCGCGAGCGCGTGCTCGAGCTGCTTGACCGACAGCCGCAGCTGGCCCAGCTCGTCGAGCGAGTGCTCGGCGCGCGGCGGCCGCCCTCCGGGGCTGATCTCGGCGGCCAGCAGGTCGGCGAGGACCATGGCACTCGTCAGGTCGCCCGTCTTCTCGTCGCCCACCTGCCAGGCGCCGTCCGGCGCGCGCCGGATGACCACGCCCTCCTCGAGCAGCGGCCCGAGGTGGGCCGCGACGACGTCGGCCAGGCGGCGCAGGACCTCGACGGTCTCCTCGTCGACCTCGACGTGCTCGCGGTCGATGCCGCACAGCGTCGCGAGCACCCGGCCGTCCGCGGCGCGCACCGGCACGCCGACGTAGGACGTGATGCCGAGCTCCTTGCGGATCGGGGCGTCGGCGTACTCGGGGGCGCTGCTCGCGTCGCTGGTCCACGACGGCGCCCCGCTCAGCAGCCGGTGGCAGAAGGAGTCGCTGCGGTCGCCCTTGCGACCCTCCTCGAGGCCGGGCCACGTGCCGCTCGCGTGCACCCGCTCGAAGGTGAAGGTGTCGTCGGTGAGCCCGCCGAGGAACACGACCTCCATGCCCACGAGCGAGGCCGCGGCGCTCAGCACTGCGTCGATGGCAGGGTGGGACAGGTCTGGCGAGGTCACGGGCTGCTCTCGACGGCAGGAAGCGGGGTCATGCTGCCCCGTGGGGAGCGAGCCCTACGAGTGTAGGACGCCCAGCTTGGCCTTGACCTCGGCCAGGCTCGGGTTGGTCATCGCCGAGCCGTCCGGGAACACCACGGTCGGGACCGTCTGGTTGCCGCCGTTGACGCTCATGACGAAGTCGGCCGAGGCCGGGTCCTGCTCGATGTCGACGCTGGTGTAGGTGACGCCCTCGCGGTCGAGCTGCTTCATCAGCCGGTGGCAGTAACCGCACCACGGCGTGCTGTAGATCGTCATCTGCTCGGGCATGAGGTCCTCCGGTCCGAGGCGGGGTCGTCGCCCAGCGTCTCTCACGAGGCGCCGGCGGGTGCGGCGCTCGGGCACGTCAACGGGGCGCATCGTCCTGCCCTTCCCGTCGGGCCCGGCGGGCAGACTGTCCGGGTGACCCCCGACGCCCTGCTCGACGCCCTGGACCCGGAGCAGCGCGAGGCCGCCCGCGCCGTCACCGGGCCCGTCGTGGTGCTCGCCGGCGCGGGCACGGGCAAGACCCGGACGATCACGCACCGGGCGGCGTACGCGGTGGCGAGCGGGGCCGTGCCGGCGTCCGCGCTGCTGGCGGTGACGTTCACGGCGCGGGCGGCGGGGGAGATGCGCACCCGCCTGCGCGCCCTCGGCGTGGGCGGGGTGCAGGCGCGCACGTTCCACAGCGCCGCGCTGAAGCAGCTGGGCTACTTCTGGCCGCGGGTCGTGGGGGGTGCTCCGCCGCAGCTGCTGTCCAACACGTTCGGCACGGTCGCCAACGCGGCGGCCCGGGCCCGGCTGCGGCCCGGCACGAGCGAGGTGCGCGACCTGCTCAGCGAGATCGGCTGGGCCGCCGGCACGCTCGTGGCGCCAGAGGACTACCCGGCGGCCGCGGCCGCGGCCGGGCGGTCCGGCCCGTACGACCGGCCGGTCGTCGCGCAGGTCTACGCGGCGTACAAGGAGCTCAAGCAGGCGCAGGGTACGGCGGACTTCGACGACGTCCTCATGCTGACCGCCGGCGTGCTCGAGGAGTCGCCCGAGGTCGCCGAGGAGTTCCGCGCCCGCTACCGCTCCTTCGTCGTCGACGAGTACCAGGACGTCACCCCGCTGCAGCAGCGGCTGCTCGACGCCTGGCTCGGCAGCCGCGACGACCTGTGCGTGGTGGGTGACGCGCACCAGACCATCTACTCCTTCAGCGGAGCGACCGCCGACCACCTGCTGCGGTTCCGCGCCCGCTTCCCGGGGGCGGTCGAGGTCCGGCTGGTCCGCGACTACCGCTCGACGCCCCAGGTCGTGGGGCTCGCCAACGCGCTGCTGAGCCGGGCGTCGTCCGGGGCGGCCCGGCTGGAGCTGCGCGCGCAGCGACCCGACGGCCCGGCGC
>JALYMN010000420.1 GCA_030773675.1 Actinomycetota bacterium | reverse complement strand
GGCGTCGCGGTCGGTGACCAGGCAGGCGAAGGCGAGCAGCACCCACATCGCCAGGAAGATGTCGAGCATCGCGACGCGGCTCTGCACGAAGTGCAGCCCGTCGAGGGCGAGCAGCAGCCCCGCCATGCAGGCCAGGACCGTCGAGCCGGTCATCCGCCGGGTGACCCGGATCAGCACGAGCACCATCAGGGTCCCGGCGACCGCCGCGGCGATCCGCCAGCCGAACTCGTTGACGCCGAAGATCCGCATCCCGAGCCCGATCGCCCACTTCCCGAGCGGCGGGTGGACGATGAAGCCGGCCTCGCCGTTGGGGATGCAGTCCTGGTTGCCGCTCTCGGTGCCGGCCTCGACGCCGTACCGCAGCAGGTTCTGCGCGTCGCACGCGTAGTAGATCTCGTCGAAGATCCGCCCGGACGGCTCCTCGAGCCGGAGGAACCGCAGCGCGCCCGCGACGAGCGCGACGAGCAGCGTGGCCGCCCAGCCGCCGGGCCCGGCTCCCGGCGTGAGGATGCGCTCCCGCCAGGGCGCGCGCGCGACCAGCGGGGTCGGCGGGTCCTGCAGGGCGCTGCTCATGACGGCCAGATTAGGAGCGGGCACGGACAGTGCGCGCGCCGTGCGAGGCCGGGAGAGGACCGGACGATCCAGGTCGCTGGTACAGCGCGGATCCTCCGCGCCGGGCGCGCCGAGCGCGTCGTCCAGACTCGACGCATGCCCCTCGTCCTCGCCGGCGCCCCGCTCGGCCACGCCGGCGACGCGAGCGCGCGGCTGGCGCGGGAGCTCGCCACGGCCGACGTCGTCGCCGCGGAGGACACCCGCCGCCTCGCCCGCCTGGCCGCCGACCTCGGCGTGTCGCCGTCCGGCCGGGTCGTGAGCTGCTTCGAGGGCAACGAGGAGCGGCGCGTCCCGGAGCTGCTCGACGCCGTGCGGGCGGGCCAGAGGGTCCTGCTCGTCACCGACGCCGGGATGCCCACGGTCAGCGACCCCGGCTTCCGGCTCGTCGCCGCGGCGGCCGCCGAGGACCTGCCGGTCACCTGCGTGCCCGGGCCGTCCGCGGTGACCACCGCGCTGGCGGTCAGCGGGCTGCCGACCGACCGGTTCTGCTTCGAGGGGTTCCTGCCGCGCAAGGCGGGCGAGCGGCGGGCCCGGCTGCAGACGCTGCTGGCCGAGCGGCGCACGAGCGTGCTGTTCGAGGCGCCGCACCGGCTCGCGGCGAGCCTCGCCGACATGGCCGACGTCCTCGGCGGCGAGCGCCGGGCGGTCGTGTGCCGCGAGCTCACCAAGACGCACGAGGAGGTCCGGCGGGGCACGCTCGCCGAGCTCGCCGCCTGGGCGAGCGACGGCGTGCTCGGTGAGGTCACCGTCGTGCTGGCCGGCGCGCCGGAGCAGACCGTCGACCTGACCCCGGCCGAGCTGGTCCGGCAGGTGGGCGTGCGCGAGGCCGCCGGGCTCACCCGCAAGGAGGCGCTGGCCGCGGTCGCCGCCGAGAACGGGCTGCCGAAGCGGGAGGTGTACGACGCGGTCGTGCAGGCCCGGGAACGCAGTGGTCGTCGTTCCTAGACTCCGGGGATGCCCCGCTCCGTCCTGACCGCCGTCGCCTGGCCGTACGCCAACGGACCCCGCCACATCGGCCACGTCGCCGGCTTCGGCGTCCCGAGCGACGTCTTCTCCCGCTACCGCCGGATGCGCGGCGACCGGGTGCTCATGGTGAGCGGCACCGACGAGCACGGCACGCCGATCCAGGTGCAGGCCGACAAGGAGGGCGTGACCGCGCGCGAGCTCGCCGACCGCTACAACCGGGTGATCGCGCAGGACCTGCAGGGTCTTGGGCTGTCCTACGACCTGTTCACCCGGACGACGACCCGCAACCACTACACCGTCGTGCAGCACCTCTTCCGGGCCATGTACGACAACGGCTACATCGTCGAGCGGCCGCAGCTGTCGGCGATCTCGCCGTCCACCGGGCGCACGCTGCCCGACCGCTACATCGAGGGCAGCTGCCCCATCTGCTCCTACGACGGCGCGCGCGGCGACCAGTGCGACAACTGCGGCAACCAGCTCGACCCCCAGGACCTGAAGGATCCGCGCAGCAGGATCAACGGGGAGACGCCCCGGTTCGTCGAGTCGCCGCAGTTCTTCCTCGAGCTGCCCGCCTTCGCCGAGGCGCTGGGGTCGTGGCTGCAGTCGCGGCAGGGCTGGCGGCCCAACGTCCTGCGCTTCAGCGAGAACCTGCTCGACGACCTCAAGCCGCGCGCGATCACCCGCGACCTCGACTGGGGCGTGCCGATCCCGCTGCCGGAGTGGCGCGACCGCGAGGACAAGCGCATCTACGTGTGGTTCGACGCCGTCATCGGCTACCTGTCGGCGTCGGTCGAGTGGGCCCGGCGCACCGGCGACCCGGACGCCTGGCGACCGTTCTGGCAGAGCGACGGCTCCGACGGCCCGGAGTCCTACTACTTCATGGGCAAGGACAACGTCGTCTTCCACTCGGTCATCTGGCCGTCGATCCTGCTCGGCGCAAGCGGCAGGCCGGCGGGCAAGCCCGGGGCGTACGGCGAGCTCGCGCTGCCGTCGGAGGTGGTGAGCAGCGAGTTCCTCACCATGGAGAGCAGGAAGTTCTCCTCCTCGCGCAGCGTGGTGATCTACGTCCGCGACGTCCTCGAGCGGTACGGCGCCGACCCGCTGCGCTACTACCTCGCCGCGGCCGGGCCGGAGACGAGCGACAC
>JALYMN010000419.1 GCA_030773675.1 Actinomycetota bacterium | reverse complement strand
CCTCGCGGCCGGCCGTGACGCGCCACGGCACGCCCCGGACGGGCTGCGCCGGGCGCTAGTAGCGCTCCCCCACGGGCGGCGGGAGGGCGTCGAGCTCGGCCAGGTCGTCCGGGCCGAGCGCGACGTCCGCCGCGGCCGCGTTCTCCCGCAGGTACGCCGGCTTCTTCGTGCCGGGGATCGGCACCACGTGCTCGCCTTGGGCGAGCACCCAGGCGAGCGCCACCTGCGCCGGCGTCGCGCCGACCCGCCCGGCGACCGCGCGCACCCGGTCGACGAGGGCGGCGTTGGCGGCCATCGCCTCCGGGGTGAAGCGGGGGTTGCGCGCCCGGAAGTCGCGCTCGTCGAACGACGCGCCCGTCACCGCGCCGGTGAGGAACCCCCGGCCGAGCGGGCTGAAGGGCAGAAAGCCCACGCCGTGCGCCCCGCACCAGGGCAGCACCTCGGCGAGCGGGTCGCGGGTCCACACCGACAGCTCGGACTGGACCGTGCCGACCGGGTGCACCGCCGCGGCCCGCTCGAGCTCCGCGACCCCCACCTCGCTCATGCCGAGCAGCCGGACCTTGCCGGCCTGCACCTGCTCGGCCATCGCGCCCCAGGTCTCCTCGACCGGCACCTGCTCGTCGACCCGGTGCAGCTGCCACAGGTCGACGACGTCGACGCCGAGCCGGCGCAGCGAGGCGTCGATCGCCGCGCGCACGTGCTCGGGCCGCCCGTCGCGGGTCATCGCGCCGTCGCGGAGGACGAGCCCGGCCTTGGTGGCGAGCACCGCCTCGTGGCGCCGTCCGCGCAGCGCCCGCCCGACAAGCTCCTCGTTGGTGAACGGCCCGTACACGTCGGCGGTGTCGATGAGGGTCACGCCGAGGTCGAGGGCCTCGCGCACCACCTGCTCGGACGTCGCGTCGTCGCGCTCGGCGGCCCCGTACGCCCAGGACATGCCCATGCAGCCGAGCCCGACCGCGCCGACCTCCGGGCCGTCGCTGCCGAGCTGCCTCGCCCTCACGGGACCTGCCTCATCCGACCTCGCGGGACAGGAAGCGGGCGGTGTAGACGGAGCCGGCCAGCCGCTCCCACGCGTGGCCGGCGTCCGGCATGCCGACCGCCGAGAGCGTCGCGACGCGGGTGCAGCCGTCCCAGCCGAGCAGCCAGCGGCCGTCGGAGCGGTCCAGCCGCTGGTCCTGGCAGTCGCCCGCGCGGGCGTACGCCGCCAGCGACGACAGCGCTGGACGAGGGGCGAAGTCGAGCAGCCGGATGCGCCGGGTCGTGAACGCCCAGGGCACCGTGGCGTCGTCCAGGCCGTGCACGATGAGCGTGGCGGGCATGCCCGACCGCGGCCGGCAGTCGGTCTCCAGCGACCCGGCGACGACCACGGCGGCGCGCACCAGGGTGGGGACCGCGCAGACCGCGCGGTAGGTCATCTGCCCGCCGGTGGAGTAGCCGATGAGCGCGACGCGGTCCCGCACCTGCGGGTAACGCTGCCCCAGCAGCACGCGGACGTCGCGCAGGAAGCCGACGTCGTCCACCGCGAGGGCCGCGCTCGAGCCGCAGCAGCGGCCGGCGTTCCAGTCGCCGTCCAGGGCGGAGGGGTAGGCGACGGCGTAGCCGCGGAGCCGCAGCGCGTCCATGCGCATGCTCCGCGCCGTCTGCGCGGCGGTCAGGCCGTGCGGCCCCAGCACCAGGGCCAGCGCCCGCGCGCGCTGCTCGCCGAGCGGCTCCTGCACGAGGACGGCGCGGTCGCGCCCTCCCGAGCGCAGGCGGAGCACCTCCCCGGCCTCCGGGGCACCCTGGGCCGCCGCGGGAGCCGCGACGACGGGCGCCGGCCCGGAGGAGAGCCAGGCGCTCACCGCCGCGACGAGGGCGAGCGGCAGCGCGACGGCGCCCAGCAGCGTCAGCCGCTGCCGGGTCCGCGCGGTGCTGCGCACTGCCCTCACCGCACCAGCATGACGCATCGTGCGGGTACGAGGGCGTTCAGTCACGAGACCGACCCGAACGGGCCGGGGAGATGGCCGGACGGCGGGGACAGCCGACCCGCACGGAGCTCGCCCAGCTGTAGCCGCCCGGGCCCTCGCGGCACACCGTGGTGGCGGATCGCCGGCGCGCCGTAACCACAGCGTGCCGGGCCCGGCCACGACCGCGCGGCTCAGCGGCGGTGCCCGGTCGACAGCACGACCTTCATGCAGTCGTCCTTCTTGTGCTTGAAGATCTCGTAGCCGCGCGGGGCGTCCTCGAGCCGCATGCGGTGCGTGATGATGAACGTGGGGTCGAGCTCGCCCTTGCGGATGCGCTCCAGCAGCGGCTCCAGGTACCGGTGCACGTGGGTCTGCCCCGTGCGCACGGTGATGCTCCGGTTCATCAGCGAGCCGATCGGGAACTTGTCCATGAACCCGCCGTACACACCCACGATCGACACGACGCCGCCGTTGCGGACCGACAGGACCGCCTGGCGCAGCGCGTGCGGCCGCTCGGTCTCCGACATCGTCGCCTGCTTGACCCGGTCGTAGGCGTGGATCACTGGGTTGCCGTGGTGCGCCTCGAGCCCGGCGGCGTCGATGACCCGGTCCGGGCCGCGGCCGGCGGTGAGCTCCTTGAGCGCCTGCATCACGTCGACCTCGTCGCTGTTCAGCACGTGGTCGGCGCCCGCCTTGTCGCGGGCCATGGCGAGCCGGTAGGGCTCGGGGTCGATGCCGATGACGACCGCGGCGCCGAGCAGCCGGGCGCTGGTGATCGCGAACTGCCCGACCGGCCCGCAGCCCCAGACCGCGACGACGTCGCCCTTCTCGATGTCGGCCATCTCCGCGCCCATGTAGCCGGTCGGCAGGATGTCGGTGAGGAACAGCACCTGCTCGTCGTCGAGCTCGTCGGGCACCTTCATCGGGTTGGCGTCGGCGAACGGCACCCGCACGTACTCGGCCTGGCCGCCCTGGTAGCCGCCGGTGAGGTGGCTGTAGCCGTAGATCCCGGACGTCGAGTGGCCCCAGATCTTCTCGACGAGCCCGGCGTTGGGGTTGGAGTTCTCGCACAGCGCCGTCATGCCGCGCGAGCACTGCCAGCAGGCGCCGCAGGCGATCGGGAAGGGAACGACGACGCGGTCGCCGACGCGCAGGTCGCTGCCCCGCTCGCGCACGCCCTTGCCGAGCTCGACGACCTCGCCCATGAACTCGTGGCCGAGCACGTCGCCGCGCTTCATCTCCGGCACGAACCCGTCGTAGAGGTGCAGGTCCGAGCCGCAGATCGCGGTGGAGGTGACCCGGACGACCGCGTCGCGGTCGGAGAGCAGCTGCGGGTCGGGCACCTCCCGGACCTGCAGCTGGTTCATCCCCATCCAGCAGTTGGCGCGCATGTCACTTCTCCGATCGAGCAGGGGCGGCGGGGCGCTGGAACAGGTGCCGGCGGGCGCGGGTGCCCCCGGGACTGCCGTCGGAGACGACGACGGTGCCGGTCTCGAGGACCTGCTTGAACCGCCGCAGGTCGTCCTCGACCTGCTGGTGCGGGTCCTCGCCGAGCAGCCGGGCGACCTTCGCGCCGAGCCGTCCGCCGGGCAGGTCGTAGTCCAGGTGCACGCGCACCTCCGTGCCCCGGTCGCCGGGCGCCGGGCTGAACACGACGTCACCCCGGTTCGGCACCGCCGTGCGGCCGACCGACCGCCACGCCAGCCGCTCGCCCGGCACGTCCTCGGTCGTCTGCGCGTCCCACGACAGCCGCCCGACGGGCGCCTTCGCCGTCCAGCGCGAGCGCCCGTCCGGACCGGGGCGGACCTCCTGCAGGTGCGCCATGAACCGCGGCAGGTTCGCCAGGTCGCGCCAGTAGGCGTACGCCTCCTGCGGCGTGCAGCGCAGCGTGATCCCGGCCGTGAGGTGCAGCGGGCGGGTGCGCCGGCGGGCGCGCCGGACGGCGAGCAGGTCCAGCACGGCGACGCCCGCGACGAGCCCGGCGGTGCCGACCAGCTGCTCGCGGCGGCGTCCGGGCGCGTCGTCCACCGCCCGGCGGAGCAGGGCGAGGTCCATCGCGTCGCCGAGCACGCGTGCCCACAGCCAGCCGGTGGGCCGGCTGCCGAGCAGGCCCGGCACGACGGCGAGCTCGCGCACGCCCACGGCCCGCAGCGTCGCGAGCACCTGCGGGTCGTCGTCCAGGCCGGTGCGGTCGGCGAGGTCGTCGGGTGCGAGCAGCTGCCACGCGCCGAGGCCGAGGCTGAGCAGGCCGAGCCCCTTGGCGAGAACCTGTCCGCGTGTGTCGTGGGCCACGAGCTCCTCCTGAGCGAGGGACGTACGACGGGACGTGCGGCCGGACGGCGGAGTCGCCGGCGCCTGCGTCCGCCCCTGCCCACGACAGCCGGGCGCATGCCTGCGCTATCCGACGCCGGGCAGCACCTGGTCCAGGAAGCGGGCCGTGCGCCGGGTGCCGCCGAGCGGCTCCCAGCCGTGGCCGACGCCGTCGACGACCTGCAGCCGGACGCTGCCGCCGTCCGAGCAGCCGGTCCAGTCGGTGACCGTGGTGGCGAGCACCCGCCGCGTGCCCGTCGGGCGGCACCCGCCGGCGTCCGCGAGCGTGCGGGCCGAGCCGCGCACCGACGGCGGCGCGATGCCGAGCACCGGCAGCACC
>JALYMN010000418.1 GCA_030773675.1 Actinomycetota bacterium | reverse complement strand
CTCCAGCGCGGTCTCGCGCGCCGAGGCGTCGGCGAGCGCGGCCTCGACCTCGTCGCGGCGGGCCCGCAGCAGCGTCTCGTCGCGCACGTCCGCTTCGAGCGTGGTGCGCAGCGTGACGAGGTCGTCGGCGAGCAGCCGCAGCCGCGCGTCCCTCAGGTCGGCCTGCACGGTCTGGGCCCGGCGCGCGACCTCCGCCTGCTTGCCCAGCGGCTTGAGCTGGCGGCGCAGCTCGGCGGTGAGGTCCTGCAGGCGGGCGAGGTTCGCCTGCATCGCCTCGAGCTTGCGCAGGGCCTTTTCCTTGCGCTTCTTGTGCTTGAGGACGCCGGCGGCCTCCTCGACGAAGGCCCTGCGGTCCTCGGGCCGCGCCGACAGGACGGCGTCGAGCTGGCCCTGCCCGACGACGACGTGCAGCTCGCGCCCTATGCCGCTGTCGCTCATCAGCTCCTGGACGTCGAGCAGGCGGCAGCGGTTGCCGTTGACGGCGTACTCGGACGCGCCGTCCCGGAACATGAGCCGGCTGACGGTGACCTCGCTGTAGTCGATCGGCAGGGAGCCGTCGCTGTTGTCGATGGTCAGCGTCACCTCGGCGCGGCCGAGCGCGGGGCGCCCCGGCGTGCCGGCGAAGATGACGTCCTCCATCTTGCCGCCGCGCAGGGCCTTGGCACCCTGCTCTCCCAGCACCCAGGCCAGGGCGTCGACGACGTTGGACTTGCCGGACCCGTTGGGGCCCACGACGCACGTGATGCCGGGCTCGAAGCGCAGCGTCGTCGCGGACGCGAAGGACTTGAAGCCCTTGAGCGTCAGGCTCTTGAGGTGCACGGCGGGACGCTAGCGGCGGGCAGGGCGGCCGCCGGGGAGGCGCGACGGGCAGCCCCCACGAGGCGCGAGGCCGGTCCGCGGTGCGGACCGGCCTCGGGAGCGCTCGGGACACGTCGCCGGGGCGGGCCCGGCGCGGGGATCAGCTGTAGGCGGGGCTGTCCGCCAGCTGCTCGTCGAGGGTGAGCAGGCGGATGTCGTCGTCGGTGACCGACAGGGTCTGCGCCGCGCGCAGGGCCGCGACCTCGCGCTCGAGCTCGGCGACCCGCGCGCGCAGCCGGCGGACCTCGGCGGCCATCCGTACGTCGTTGCCGATCCCGACGTGCCCGTACAGGGCCTTGGCCATGACTGTCCTCCGAGTGCGATGAGTGACCGCACGGAGGTCGTCGACCTCCACGTGTGGTGACTCCATCGTGACAGCAGGCCCGGTCGGGGTCAAGGTCCAGGTCACGACCGGGTCACGGCGGCATGACACGGACGGGCGGCGGCGCCGCACCGCCAGGGTCCGTCCGGACCACGCTCAGCGCTCGACGAAGCCCTGCAGCCCCCCGCGCGCCTCGCTCCACCGCTCGGCCACGAACTCCACCCGCCCCGGCGTCCCGGGCGCCCGGAGCAGCCCGAGCAGGGCCTCGCACTGCGCGCGGGGGCCCTCGGCGATGACCTCGACCCGGCCGTCGGCGAGGTTGGTGGCGGTGCCGGCCAGCCCGAGCTCGAGCGCACGCGCCCGGGTCCACCAGCGCATGCCGACGCCCTGCACCCGCCCCTTGACGTGCGCGGTCAGGCGCACGTGGGGCCCTCGGTGCCCCGGGTCGTCGCGGGTGGACACGGGGCGAGAGGGTAGGGCGGTCCCGCCCCGCCGCAGAGCGCGACCGCGCGCTCACCGGCCGACCTGTCGAGGAGCTCCGTGCCCCGCTCTCGCGCCTCCGCCGTCCTCGGTTCTGCCGCGCTCGTCCTGGTGCTGACCGGCTGCAGCGAGGGCTCCGACGCCTTCAACGAGAACTTCCCGATCGACCGGCCCGAGGGGCAGCCCCAGCAGGTCGTGCGGACGCCGACCCGGCTCGCGCCCGACCTGCCCTACGAGACGCCGCCGCTCGTCGTGCCGCTGCCCGGCCCGACCGGCGGCGTCCCCGGTGACGTGCCGACGACGTCCGCGCCGTTCAGCCCCGGGCCGGAGGGCTCGAAGGCGCCGGACATGGAGCAATAGCTCGCGCTCGTGCTGTTCAGCGCCGCGCGCGGGGGCTCGCCGGCGACGGGGACGGCGAGGTCGCCCGCGGCCGGGGCTGGCAGCGGGGGCAGCTGAAGGAGCTGCGGCCCATGAAGGCCTCCCGGCGCAGCGGCGTCCCGCAGCGCGGGCACGGTTCGCCCTCCCGGCCGTAGGCGCTGAGCGAGCGCTCGAACAGGCCGCTCACGCCGTCCACCGACACGTACAGCGCGTCGAAGCTCGTGCCGCCCTGCGCGAGCGACTCCCGTAGGACGTCGCGCACGTGCCCGAGCAGAGCGCGCGCCTGCGGCCGGGTCAACCGCTCGGTCGCGCGCTCGCCGTGCAGCCGTGCCCGCCACAGCGATTCGTCGGCGTAGATGTTGCCGATGCCGCTGACGAGCGTCTGGTCGAGCAGCGCCCGCTTGAGCCCCGTGCGCTTGGCGCGCAGCCCGGCGACGAAGGCGTCGTCGTCGAAGGCCGGGTCGAGCGGGTCGCGGGCGACATGGGCGATCGTGCTCGGGAGCTCGGCCCCGCCCGCGACAACGGCGAGCCCGCCGAAGGTGCGCTGGTCGACGAATCGCAGCTCGCGGCCGCCGTCCGTGAAGGCGAAGCGCACCCGCAGGTGGGTCTCCGCCGGCTTGTCCGGCGGGACGACGAGCAGCTGCCCGCTCATCCCGAGGTGCCCGGTGAGGGCGTCGCCGGAGTCGAGCGGCAGCCACAGGTACTTGCCCCGCCGCTGCGCCGAGTCGAGCGTGCGCCCCTCGAGGAGGGCCCGGAAGTCGTCCTCGCCCGGCACGTGCCGACGCACGGCGCGGGGGTGGTGCACCTCGACGCGGGCGACCCTGCGCCCGACGACGCCGCGCTCGAGCCCCCGCCGGACGACCTCGACCTCGGGCAGCTCCGGCACCGTCCCTCCCCCTCTACGCCGGGCCGGGCTGCAGCGCGGTGCAGGCCGCCCGGGCGGCCTCCTGCTCGGCCTGCTTCTTGCTCCGCCCGCTGCCGCTGCCGTGCACGGTCGCGCCGAGCCTGACCTGGGCGACGAACGCCTTGGCGTGGTCGGGGCCGCTCTCGGTCAGGTCGTACTCGGGCACTCCGAGCCCCAGCGCGGCGCTCAGCTCCTGCAGGGCGGTCTTCCAGTCCAGCGCGGCGCCGTCCGTGGCGGCGGCCGCCATGAGGGGGTCGAACAGCGCGCGGACCAGCACCGTCGCGCCCTCGATGCCCCGCTCGAGGTAGACGGCCCCGATGAGCGCCTCCATCGTGTCGGCGAGGATCGTCGTCTTGTCGCGCCCGCCGGTGACCTCCTCGCCCCTGCCGAGGCGCAGCCACTCGCCGAGGCCCAGGCGGCGGGCGACGCCGGCGAGCGCCCGGGTGTTGACCACGCTTGCCCGCAGCTTGGCCAGCTGTCCCTCGGGCAGCTCCGGGTGCGCCCGGTAGAGCGCGTCCGTGACGACCAGGCCGAGCACCGCGTCGCCGAGGAACTCCAGCCGCTCGTTGGTCGGCAGCCCGCCGTGCTCGTAGGCGTAGGAGCGGTGGGTCAGCGCCCGCTCGAGCAGGGCGGGGTCGACCCCGGTGCCCAGCGCCGCCTCGAGCAGGACGTAGGGCCGGGCGCTGCGGGTCATCCGGGGCTCCCCGCGGTCGCGGGGCAGGGCGCACGGAGCGCCGCGGCAAGCCGCGGCACGAGGCGGTCGCGTACCGCCCCCGCGGCCACGGCCACGCACCCGGCCACCACCTGCG
>JALYMN010000417.1 GCA_030773675.1 Actinomycetota bacterium | reverse complement strand
CGCGGCCGGGCCGGTAGCTCCACCGGCGCCGCCTCGAACAACACGTCCTCAACCACCACATCATCATCCCGAGATGCGGCGCCACCCCCGGGACCCCACGCGGCGTGTTACGGAGTCACGCACCTAGGGGGCGAGCCAGGTCGCCGGTCCCGTGCCGTCGCGGACGGGCGACAGGTCGAGGCGGTCGAACAGGCTGCCGCCGCGGCGCATGTGCTCGAGCACCTCCTGCTCGCGGCGCTGGATCTCCCGCGCCTGCGGCAGCGCCCGCTGCACCTCGTCGTCCGAGGCCACGAGCACGCCGTCGTCGTCGCCGAACAGCACCTCGCCCGGGCGCACCTCCACCCCTGCGCAGCGCACCGGCACCTGCCGCTGCCCGAGCGCGGCGACGCCCCCGGCGTCCGGCCGAGTGCCGCGCGCGTAGAACGGCAGCGGCAGGCGGCGCAGCCCCGCCACGTCGCGGCAGACCCCGTCGACGACGATGCCGGCCAGGCCCTTGCGGTGCGCCTCGGTCGCGATGAGCTCGCCCGCCACCGCCGACGGGCTGCCCTGGGTCTCCACGACGAGCACCTCGCCGGGACGGGCGAGCTCGAGCGCGTCGAGCACGGCGAACAGGTCGGTCGTGCAGCGCACGGTGTGGGCCCGCCCCACCATGACCGCCCCAGGGTTGACCCGCGCGAGCCCGGTCATGACGCGCAGCCCCTTGTCGGCGTCGGCCAGGCTGGACACGTCGAGGTCGCGCAGGGGCCGGAGGCTCTCGTCGGGCACGGTCACGACCCTCCCACGCGCCTCCGGCGGTAGGCGCAGCAGGAACTCCTCGTCTAGCATCGGTCTGTGCCGATGACAACGCCCCGAGCTGATGTGACAGCGGCGGTCTGCCTGTTCCGGGGCCTCGCGGATCCCGCCCGTCTCGCCATCCTGCGGCACCTGGCCCTCGGAGAGCACCGCGTCGTGGACCTGACCGGGCACCTGGGGCTGGCCCAGTCGACGGTCTCAGGGCACCTGTCGTGCCTGCGCGAGTGCGGACTGGTCGCGGCGCGCGCCGAGGGGCGGGCGTCGCTGTACAGCCTCGCCCGACCCGAGCTGCTCGACCTGCTGGCCTCGGCCGAGCGGCTGCTCGACGCCACCGGGGAGGCCGTGACGCTGTGCCCGACCTACGGGCAGGACGCGGGCGCGTGACCGCCGTCCACGACCACGCCGTCGCGGGCGCGGCCCTGTCGACGTCCGAGCGGCACCGGCTGGGCCGCCGCGCGCAGGTGCTCGCCGCCGCCAGCGTGCTCTACAACAGCGCCGAGGCCGTGGTCGCCCTCGCTGCCGGGGCGGTCGCAGGGTCGGCCGCGCTGGTGGGCTTCGGGCTCGACTCGGTGGTCGAGGTGTCGTCGGGTCTGGTGATCCTGTGGCAGTTCCGCTCCCGCCTGCCCCAGGCCAGGGAGCGGCAGGCCCTCCGGCTCATCGCGGTGTCGTTCTTCGCGCTCGCCGCCTACGTGGTGCAGGACTCCGTCCGCGCACTGGTCCTCGAGGCCGAGCCGGACGCCTCGCCGGTCGGGATCGCCCTGGCCGCGCTCAGCCTGGTGGTCATGCCGGTCCTGTCCCGGGCGCAGCGTCGGACCGGTCGGGCGCTGCACTCGAACGCCGTCGTGGCCGACTCCAGGCAGACGCTGCTGTGCAGCTGTCTGAGCGCCGTCCTGCTCGGTGGGCTGGTCCTGAACGCGGCCTTCGGGTGGGGGTGGGCTGACCCCGTGGCGGGCCTCGTCATCGCCGCCGTGGCCGTCAGGGAGGGGCGCGACGCCTGGCGCGGGGAGGGTTGCTGCGGTCCCACCGGCGCCATCCGTGGGGGCGCGGACCAGCCGGACGACGACCGCTCCGACAGGTGCTGCCCGTGACCGCCGAGCAGCGCCGGCTGGCCCTGCTCGCCGGCGTGGCGTTGGTGCTCGCCCTGGGAGGCGGGCTCGTGCTGGGCAGGGGCATGTCCTCGGACGTCGCGCGCGTCGACCACCCGGTCGACCTCGGCTTCGCGCGCGACATGCAGGCGCACCACGCGCAGGCCGTCGCCATGAGCGAGATCGTGCACCGCCGCTCTCCCGACCCGGAGCTGCGCACGCTGGCCTTCGACATCCTCAGCACCCAGCAGGGCCAGATCGGGATCATGAACGGCTGGCTGGACGTGTGGCAACCGCAGGGCAGGCCCGGCCCCGCCATGTCGTGGATGGGCGAGGCGCACGACGGCCCGATGCCCGGGATGGCGACGACCGCCCAGGTCGAGAGGCTCGACCGGCTGCCGCTGGACGCGATGCACGAGGAGTACCTGCGGCTCATGGTCCGCCACCACCGCGGCGCTCTCCCGATGGCCGACCACGCAGCGCGCAACGCGACCAGTCCGCTCGTCGTGCGCCTGGCCCGCAGCATCAGCAGCGGACAGGCCTCGGAGATCGACCTGATGCAGGACCTGCTGCGGGAACGGGGGCACGCGCCCGAGCTCGACGCCGACCACCACGCCGACCACCACGCCGGTGGGGCGGACCGCCAGCAGCACGGGTGAGTGCTGATCGGACGGCCGGGACCTTCCGTCGCAGGTCCAGCAAACCCTCGCGTGCTCCAGGATCCGAGCGCTGTCCCGGCGCAACTCCGGAGGTCGGACGGTACGGTGGCCGAACACCGGCCTTGAGCAGGCAGGGGCGGTGGAGCAGGATCAGGAAGTTGCTCATGATCCAGTGCCCCTTGTGCGGCGGCCCGCTTCACATGGAAGACGGTCTGGTGTTCGCGTGCGAGCGCGGGCACCAGATGGACGGCGAGCAGATGCGCGTCGCGGCTGCCACTCGTGTGACGACGGCGCTGTGGATGGCCATCGAGGCGTTGGAGTCCGAGGCGCTCGGGCTGCGCACGGTGGTGTCGGTCGGCAGTCCTGACGGGGCTGCCAGCACGCTCGCCGACCAGGCAGAGCAGGATGCCCGACTGCTCCGCAAGATGACCACCACGCACGTCCCCCCCGGGCATGACACGAGGGGAAGCGGTGGGAGCGACTGAACCTGGCGTGAGGGCGGCGATCGAGGCCGTCGCGCAGTTCCTGGTGGCGGACGTGCCGCTCGGCGAGACGCTGGACCGTGTCGCCGCCCTCGCACGGGACGCGGTGGGTCCGAGCGCAGCCGTCGGGATCATGCTGGTCGACGAGCGCGGACGGCCGAGCACGCAGGTGTTCACCAACACCATCTCGCCCGAGGTCGATCAGGGGCAGTACGACGAAGGCCGAGGTCCATGCCTGGACGCGCTCCGCGAGGGACGCACCGTGCGCGTGCCGGACACGCGAGCAGTTGCGAATCGCTGGCCGTCGTTCAGCTCCCGCGCAGTCGGCAGAGGTGTGACCAGCACGCTGTCCCTGCCACTCGCCGCCGGCACCGAGCGCGTCGGCGTCCTGAACCTCTACTCCACGGGCGCCGCCTACACCGACGCCGACGAGGGCGATGCGGCGCTGTTCGCGACCCAGGCCGCTGTCGTGCTGGCGAACGCCCGCGCCTACTGGAGCGCCTTCGACCTCTCCCAGGGACTCCAGCAGGCCCTGCTGTCCCGCGCCACCATCGACATGGCCAAGGGCAAAATCATGGCGTCGAGCGGCTGCACCCCGGACGAGGCCTTCCGACTCCTCGTCAAGGCCTCACAGCGCGAGAACGTGCCGTTGCGGGAGATTGCCCGAGGGCTCGTCGAGGGGACGGGCGAGGACCCAGGCGACAGGCAGCCGCCGGATCCGCCTGTCTTCCGGGTGCCACCCGGACGTGGATGAGTGCCGTCACTCAGCCCGCAGACCCTCGACCGTGAGCCGCAGACCCTGCGCCTCGTGCCTCGGCGCCGCCGGCCCCGCTGCTTCGCCCGACCACAGGCCCCAGCCGGCGACGCAGGCCAGCACCTCCAGGTCGACCGGACGGGGTCCGCCTCGCGTCTGCGCACGCCCCTGCGCCGGCCGGCGACGCGCGCGCGACGAGGGCCGTCGACGCGCCCCAAGTGGGGCCGGCGGAGGCGCAGCCGCTGGTCCGTGCGGCAGTCGGCTCAGCTGTCGTAGAAGTGTTGGAGCGCGCTCTGCGCCTCCGGCAGGCGGCGCCGCTACCCCCGCTGGCCTGCACAGACAGACTTCGGCCGCCCTCAACCGCTCTGGACAGTCCTCGCTGGCGTGTGCACCAAATGTGCACCACAACCGCTGCCGAGCTAGCCTCTTCGCCGACTCGTGGTGTCGGACGTGCCCCAGCGTCCGTTATGTAGCGATCACTGGTGCGGCCCACGTAGGGCCCCGCGGAGCCGCCGAGCGGGCCGCTATCGTCTGTCGCTGCGTCTTTCGCCACAGCTGCCCGGAGCGGCCCGGGATGCCCCGTTCGGGCACTACCGATTGGCTACGGGCGATCCGGCAGGCGCACTCACCAATCACGAGCAGAACCGGTCTTCTGCACGGCGGTGCTACTCGGTAGCCGGCATCAGGCATGTCACTGCTACCGTCGATCCGGGTGCTTCGGCATGGTTCGGTGGATCAACGTTCGGGCTACTACGAGGAGGTCCCAGTGGCGGATGTTTCCATCGTCGAGTTCGAGTCCGCGAATGAGATGCTGCGCGGCAGTCTCTACCTGCCACGAGGAAGCCATGAGGGTCTCGCCGGCGTCGTCATGGCGCCAGGCTTCGGTGCGACCATCCCGATGGGCGGTGACGGGTACGCGCAGGCGCTGTGCGATGCGGGCTTCGCGGCGCTGCTGTACGACCACGCCGGCTTCGGCATGAGCGGCGGTGAGTCCCGGCAGGAGGTCAATCCGTGGCGGCAGGTGCACGGGTACAGATCGGCCGTCAGCTTCTTGTCGGCGCGCCGCGAGATCGATGAGTCGCGCATCGCCGTCTGGGGCTTCAGCTACAGCGGCGGGATCGCGCTCATCGCCGCAGCCACTGACGAGCGCGTCGCCGCCGCCGTGGCGCTGATCCCAGCGCTCGGGTCCGTCCTGCCGCCGCCGGACGACGACGGAAGCCTCTTCGGACATGTTCGAGACATTGTCCGTGGCGGCCCGGCGGCGTGGCCCGCAGGGACGACTGTGGGTCCCCTGCCGATTGTGACCTCGGACCCGCTCAACACGCCAGCGGTCGTCCCAGTACCGAGCGCCTTTCGTTGGTCCATTGAGTACGGAGGACGGTTCAAGAGCGGTTGGCAGAACGTCGCCACGGTAGTCCGTCCCGACGCCTTGGCCCCGCTCCATGCGGGCTTCTGCGCACCACACCTCACCGTCCCCTCGCTTTGGGTCATCGCGCCCGAGGACGAGGTCCCCGGCGCTGACCCGACGGTGTCGCGTGCCTCCTACGATGCCGCCGGCGGCGACAAGGAGCTGCACCCCATCGACGGCGGGCACTTCGGGCTGCTGACGTGGCCCAGTGAGCCGGCTCGCGAGGCCACTGCCGTCCAGGTCCGCTTCCTACAGACGGCGCTTCGGCGGAGCGTCGACGGGTGCGGTTAGGCACTGTCCTTGGCGCCGTTACTGCACGCGGCGCCGGCGAGCGTAAGCGATGCTGAGGTGTGAATCTCCGGACCGTCAGGCCAAGCCGGCGTCAGGTCAGGTGGTCGGAGCGAGGGTGACGGCCTGGCCGAGTTGCTCGAGCTGGTAGACGAGCTTGCGGACGCGATGTTCGGTTGAGTGCCGCCGGTGCGCCCAGTCGGGTCCCAGCTCGGCGT
>JALYMN010000416.1 GCA_030773675.1 Actinomycetota bacterium | reverse complement strand
CCACGGCCACGCTCACCGCCACCAGCGCCGCCATGAGGCAGGTGACGAGTCGCTTCGACATGGATCTCTCCTGGGTCCGGCGGGTGACCGCGGCCCCAGCAGCTCTCGTGCCTCGAGCTGCTGGGGCTGTACTCGCGGCTGGTGGATGAAAAGCCGGCACGCAGGATCGGGTCGTGGATCGCCACTGGGACGGCGCATCAGGTCCGCCTGCTCGACTGCAGCGACCTGTGCCACCCGGAGTCTGCATGTCGGACGAGACGTGGGCAATAGATTCTTTTGACTAGGGCTTCCGCAGCGTCAGCAGGTGGACGGAGATCGCCCGGCAGCGGTACGTGCACGACCACCAGGGAGGGTGCCGTCGGCGCAAGAGGAGCCGTGAGCCCGACCAGAAAGCACTCGCTGCCGTTGGGACCGCAGGCCGCCGCGGCCTGGTGGACGGTGCAGCGGGCCGTGGTCGGCGCGCTCGCCCGGCGGCTGCCCCAGCCGCAACCCACCGCGGTGATCGGCATCGACGAGACGCGGGCCCGCAGCGTCCGCTGGGTGGTCGAGGAGGCGTCGGACGGGCCGACCTGGCGGCGCAGCGACCCGTGGATGACCAGCATCGTCGACCTCGACCCCACTCATCCGCGCGGCCTGCTCGGGCTTGCTCCCGGCCGCTCCGGAGCCTGCGTCCAGGCCTGGCTGGCGCTGCAGAGCGAGGCGTTTCGCGCCGGGATCACCACGGTCGCGATCGACCCCAGCGCCCCGTACGCCTCCGGCGTGCGCCGCGCGCTGCCCGGCGTGCGGATCGTGGTCGACCACTGGCATCTCGTCCGGCTGGCCAACCAGGTGGTCACCGAGGTCCGCCAGCGGGTCCAACGCGAGCAGTCCGGCCGCCGCGGCCGCACCACCGACCCGGCGTGGGCACACCGCCGGCTGCTGCTCCGCGCCGGCAACACCCTGTCCCCGCGGGCCCTGGCCCGGCTGCAGCGAGTGCTGGCCAGCGACGACCCGACCAACCAGATCGGCGCCGCCTGGGGCTGCAAGGAACTGCTCCGCCAGCTGCTCGCCACCACCGGCCCGGCCTACAGCCGCCACCAGGTCGCGCACCGGCTGCACCGCTTCCTCGCCGCCTGCGCCGACGCGACCATGCCCGAGACCAGCCGGCTCGCCAGCACCGTCGAGGCCTGGTGGCCAGAGATCGAAGGCTTCCTCGAGCTCGGCGTCACCAACGCCCGGACCGAGGGCTACAACCGGGTGATCAAGCAGGTCAAGCGTGTCGGATGCGGGTTCCGCAACCAGACTCACTACGAGCAGCGCATCATGCTCCACATCGCGGTCACCCAGGCCGCGTGAACGCCCCGCATGACGAGCCGCCCCGGCGAGATGCGAAGAGCCCCTTTCAGCGGGCTTGAGACCAGGGCTGCGGCCTTCGCTCGTGCCGGACCGTTCCGGTGTCGATGTGCTGTGCCAGGCCTCGGTGGGCCAGCAGCGCCACGAGGGGCGCAGCGGCGAATTGCAGACCGCGCAGCAGGAAGCCCACGGCCACCATGACCACTAGGCCGTCGGCACTGGCCCTGGTGACAAGCACGGCGGCTGTCGCGAGGCACAGCGCGGCGAGCGCCGTCTCGCTGCGCGCGGCGCTGAAGGCGCCCAGGCCCGTGCCACGAGTCCGGAACTTGCTGGTCCGCTGCCAGGGCACCGGTCGGCGCAGCAGCGCGGTCAGGTTCGCGACACCAACGACGTAGGCCAGGGAGGCGGTGGCGAGCACCGCGCCGAGCCACTCGCCGAAGCTAGCCCCCAGCAGCCGCCGGTGCGTCAACCAGCGCAGGGCCAGGCCGCCGAGGGTCATCGAGGTGGCCGCGGCCCAGAGCGGGAACGGAACCGGAACCTGGTCGCCGAACAGCAGCACCGAGGCGGCGACCAGCAGGCTGTAGGGCAGCATCAGCAGGGTCACGGCGGTGGCAATGCCGTACAGGCCGTGCGTGGCGTGATGCACCCGCTGGGCGATGGTCAAGGACGAGGGCACATGCCACGGCCCGGGGACGTGCAGCCGCCAGTGGGCGAAGAACTCGCTGACGGGCCCGTAGCTCCAGCGGAACCGCTGCTTGCGGTAGCCGGCGTAGGTGTCCGGAATCAGGCCGCGGCCGTAGACCTTCGAGAGGTAGACCGAGTCGTACCCGGCGGCGTGCAGGCGCACGGCCAGCTCGGAGTCCTCGGTCAGGCACCAGGTCGCCCAGCGGCCAGCGCGCTCCAGAGCTTGACGCCGCAGAACGCACATCGTGCCGACGGTGATGCCGGCGTTGCGCTCATTCAGGCTGACCATGCCCGTGACGAAGAAGGTTGCGTACTCCGTGTCGCACATGCGCAGGTAGGTCGTGTCGGCACTCCGGTAGGCGTGCGGCGTCTGCACGAAGCCCATTGCGGGGTCGTCGAAGAAGGCGACCGTCTCGGCCAGGAACTCCGGCTGGACCTGGTAGTCGGCGTCGACGACGGCGATCAGCTCGGCGCTCGGGTCGCTGTGGTCGAGGGCCAGGTTCAGCGCCCCGGCCTTGGCCCCTGCCAGCCCCTCCACGTGCATGAACCGGAAGCGAGGGCCCAACTGCTCGCAGTGCTCCTGGACGGGGTGCCACAGCGCCGGGTCGCTGGTGTTGTTGTCGATCACCAGAACTTCGAAGTTCTCGTAGTGCAGGCGGGCCAGGCTGTCCAGCGTTGCGATCACGACCTCTGGCGGCTCGGCGTGGGCGGGGACGTGGATGCTCACCCGAGGGGCGCCGGCCAGCCCGACCAGCGGACGGGGGGCATGCGGCCGCTGCCAGTCCTTCTTGACCAGTGGCTCGACATTCTCGTACATCCGGACCAACGTCGGAAGGAGCAGAGCCACGGCCACCGGCAGAGGCAGCAGCAGCAGCAGCCGGGTCGGGGTGCTCAGGGTCGCCGAGAGCCCGAACTGAGTCACCCAGAGCAGGCTCGACACGACGAGCAGGAGCGTGCCGGCCAGCAGCAGCACGCCGCTGGGGTAAAAGCGGCGCATCCTCCTGAGGACCAGGAACGCCGCTGCCCCCCCCAGGACAGCGGCGTGGAGTGGCCGGACGCTCGTGTCGCCCGAGGGCGAGCCCGCCGCCCACCCCTGGGTGTGGAACCACGTGAGCACAAACGAGCAAGCGCTGAACAAGGCCACCACCAGCCCGCCCGGGGTGCGCCGCCGGCGGCCCTCGCAGGCCAGCAGCAGGCAGGAGACCGCCAGCGCCGCTGCAGCGACCAGCAGCGCGGTGTCCAACACGGCTCGGGTCGCGCTCAGCACCAGTTCCCCCACGTACATGCGCGACCTCTGCAGCTGCCGCGACCTCCTTGGCGGACGCCCGCTGGCGCCGCCGAACGTGGACTCGTCGCGCTGCCCCGGCTGGTAAATGATTCGAAGGGACTAGGTGTCCGCCGACACTAGGGCGCGTCCCCCTTCGGGAGACTCACTGCTGGGCGATGATGGGCATGACGCGCACCGAAGATCTCAGCGACGCCGAGTGGTCCCGGATCGAGCCGCCGTTGCCGTCCTCGGCGGGCCGGCCGAGACCCGGCCGGCTGCGCACCCGGCCCGCCCGGCTGCTGGCCGACAAGGGCTACAGCTCCCGCGCCAACCGCGACCTGCTGCGTCGCCGCGGCATCCCGCACACCATCCCCGAACCGCGCGACCAGGCGAACAACAGGCGGCGGCGCGGCAGCCAGGGTGGCCGACCAGTCGGCTTCAGCGCCGCCACCTACCGCAACCGCAAGGTGGTGGAGCGCTGCTTCAACCGGCTCAAGCAGTGGCGCGGGCTCGCCACTCGCACCGACAAGCACGCCCACAACTACCAGGGCCGCCTGCTGCTGGCGTCAGCGCTGCTATGGGCCCCACCTGATCCAGCAGACACGTCCTAGCCGCGGGCGGCTGACAGCTCCGCGACCAAAGCGCAACGGGACGGCGACGAGGACCCTGTCGGCGAGGACGATTCCCGCGTTGGCAGCCGCGGCGCCGAGCGAGCCGGCCAGGATCAGGCGCCGCGGCGTCACGATGTCGGCCAGAGCGAGGAGGGTGGAGCCCAGCGCTCCTGCGACGAACCCG
>JALYMN010000415.1 GCA_030773675.1 Actinomycetota bacterium | reverse complement strand
ACCCGCCGATGGGCGGCGAGCGAGGCGGGACGACGCTTCCCGGACAAGGGGACGACGCGGTCGCGCCGGCAGCCGAGAACGGCACCTCCCCCTTCTCCCATGCCAAGCCGTCGCAGGGAAGGTCATGTGGATCCTCCAGCCGCACAGGTCTGGGGCGGCGCCCATCGCATGGCCATCCGCGGCGCGCGCCTCCATCATCCCGACGCCCCTCGCACCCAGTCGCGGGCGTGCTCGATCGCCTGGAGCGGTCGCGACTCGTCGGGTTTGGCCCGTTCGAAGAGGTCGAGTACGTGGTCCGCGCACGCTGCGGCCCACAAAACCAACCGGCGGTGGATCGACATCGGTCAGGGCCCCGCCGCGGCGGAGGGCACCAGACGAGGCTCCCGAACCCTCGAGAGGATCACGGTGGGTCCGCCCGTCCCCTCGATCGTCGACCTACGATGCCGCTGGGCGAACCCGGCAGCGCCACGAACAGATCGGTCGTTGGCGTACAGGAGCGCACACATCCTGCTCCGGACGCCCTCTTCGGCGCCTGTGCCGTCAGCGGCTACTTGTTGAATCCCGTCTCAGAACCGGTGCCTGCGCGAGGCTCGGTCCAGGCGCCCGGCCCGTCGCTCTCTCCTCGGCTGTCCACGCTCCGTCGGACGTGGTGCAGGCCGAGGCCCACCATGTCGGTCCAGCCGTGCGCGGCCGTGCCGACGGACAGGGCGGTTCGGTCACGTAAAGGGACAGCGGCGGTCGAGATGTCACCGGCCGCGTCGGTGAGGAGAACGACGGCTTCTGGGCCGGTGTCTGCCTCGAGCACGGCGTCGTAGTCGAGGGTCAAGGCGGAGGGGCCGCCAGCGTCGAGGGCGAGGTCGATTCTGAAGGACTTGCCCTCCGCCTGCTGTCGGTGGGTCTCACCGCACCAGCCGCCGCGGACGTCGCCGACCCGCATGCCTTGTGCCCGGACCTCGCCCTGTCCGACCACGCGGTGTCCGACGGCCCGGGCGCGATAGCCGGCCCGATGTCCTGGCTGCGCTCGAACGTCGCGGCCTTCGGCTCGCGCAACAGCGGGCAGGTGGTCAGCCGCTGGGCCGCCGCCCCTCGGGAAGCCACGATCACGGCTGCCAGGCGGCGGCTCCTGGCGCTGCTGACTCCGGCTCCCTGAACAGCCGACGCGCTTCGGCGGCCCGGTTCTCACACGCCGGGCCGTAGCGGCGGCCGGACCCTCGTGACGGTGGGCAGAGCCCATTGTCCCAAAAGGCTGGCGAGACGCCGGTGGGAGGAGCACCCTGAGGTGCGACCGAGGAACGGGGAGTGCCATGTCAGGTCCGTACTGGGACGTCCGCACCTGCAGCTGGCAAGGCGTTGTCGAGGCCGCATCTCCGATCTGGACAGCGGCACAAGACCGGCCTCCGGTCGTCGATTCCGTGCCGGCGCAGGCGACGGCCACCGAGGGCGAGGTCCTGCCGTCCGCCCGCACCCCTGCCTGACCGAGCGTCACTCGAGGGGGCCGCTCTGCCACCGCACGCGTCGACCGGCGTCCGCCGCAGGCAGCCGGGCGACGAGCTCGCCGCATCGTCGTCACGTCTGCGGACCGCGGTCGCCCCCGACGTCGTGGGTCGTGAGCCGGAGCTCACGCACCTGTGCGCTGCGCTCGACGCGGCGTCTCGGGGCCACGGCAGTGTGCGCTTCCTCGTCGGCGAGGCGGGCATCGGCAAGTCCGCCCTGGCGCGGGCGGTCGCTTCCGAAGCCGCGCTGCGAGCGATGACGGTGCTCCAGGGACGGGCCGCGCATACATCGACCCCGACTGCCTACCGCCCGCTCGCGGAGGCGCTCTCGTCCGCCGTGCGCTGTGCAGTGGTGCGCGATCCCGACGTGCTCGGTCCGTTCCGCGCCACCCTGGGACGTCTCGTGCCGGAGTGGCGGGTGGACGACACACCCCTCGACGGGGTCGTCGCTGTCGCCGAGGGCGTCCTCCGGTTCCTGCGAACGGCCTGCGGTGGTCGCGGTGGCCTGCTCGTGCTCGAGGACCTGCACTGGGCCGACCCCGAGACGCTCACGATCATCGAGTACCTGGCGGACAACCTCCGGGCCGAACAGGTGCTGTGCCTGATCACGGTCCGGCAGGACGGACAATCGGCAGGCCTCGACCTCGCGCAGGCGCTGCACGCGCGGCGTGTCGCACCGCTGCTACAACTCGCGCCGCTCGACCCGCCTGCGGTGACCGCCATGGTGCAGGCATGCCTCGGACCGCCCGTGGTGCAAGACGACGTGGCGGAGCTCGCGGGTCGGGCCGGCGGCATCCCGTTCCTCATCGAGGAACTGCTCGCCGCCGCCCTCAGCTCGGGTGCGCTGGTCGTCGAGGACGGCGAGTGGCGCGTCTCGGGGCCGGTCGACGCGGTTGTGCCGCGCACCTACGCGGAGAACGTAGGGCGCCGGACGGCGCAGCTCGGGAGCGACACCGAGTGGGTCCTCGTCGCCGCCGCCGTCCTCGGCCGCCGGTTCGACTGCAGCCTGCTGCCTGCCGTCACAGGGCTGTCTCAGGAGGACGTGCTCGCCGCCCTCCACCAGGCCGTGAACGCCCAACTCGTGTCCTTCGACCGCATCGACCGCGGCTTCCACTTCCGGCACGCGCTGTCCCGGGACGCGGTGCTCGCGAGGCTCTTCCCGCCGGAGCTCGCCGCCATCTCGGGACGAGCGCTGGCGGCCGTCGAGGCCGCCCATCCGGCGCTCGAGGGTGGGTGGTGCGAGGTCGCCGCCGAGCTCGCCGCGGGCGCCGGTGACCGAAGCCGGGCGGCCACGCTGTTCTTGGAGGTTGCCCGCCGGGCGTGCGCACGGGGCGCCCTCGCCACCGCCGAGCGGACGCTCGACCACGCCCGCAGCCTCCTGCCCTCGGACGATCCCGCAAGGCTCGAGATCGAGGAGTTCCTCCTGCAGGTGCTGTCCCTCGCCGGGAAACGGGCCGCCGCCGTGGACGTCGCCAGCTCCCTGCTGGCTCGGCTCGGCGATGAGCCGCGATGGGCGCGGCGACGGGTGAAGATCCACCTGCGCCTCGCCCGCGCTGCGGCCGCTGCCACGCGATGGGACGAGGCCCAGGACGTGCTGGAACGGATCGACGCCGCGGCCGACGCTGTCCCGGACGACCTGGCCGCGCGCCTCGACGCCGTCCGGGCGCAGATCGCGATCGTGCTACACCCGGAGCAGGCGCCGGCTCTGGCCGGAGCCGCGCTCGCAGCCGCGGAGCGGCTCGACCTCCCCGACGTGGCGTGCGAGGCGTTGGAGGTCCTCGGAAGGAGCCACCGCCGCCACGAGCTGGGTGCCGCGGAAGCGGCGTTCTCCCGGGCATTGGCCCTCGCCGAGCGGCACGGGCTGACGCTGTGGCGTGCCCGGGCACTCCAGGAGCTCGGCGCGATCGACATGCTCCGGGGCCGCCAGCTCGGGCGGCTCGAAGAGGCGCGCGAGCTCTCGCTGGAGCTGGGCGCGCTCGCGACGGCGGCGGTCGTGGACGTTCAGGTGGCGGCCGGGCTCGTCATCTCGGACGACCCTGAGGGCGGCATCGTCGCTGCCCGGCGCTGCTCAGAGCTGGCCCGTCGGTACCGCTTCGACCAGACCCTCGCGGCCGCACTGGCGCTCGAGGCGTACGCCCACGCGCGCGCCCGGAGGCGGTCGGAGATGCAGCGCTGCATCGACGAGGCCCTCGTGCGAGCTTCTCGGGCGCCAGATATTGAGGTCAAGACGTTGACCGCCAGCGCCCTCCTGGCACTGATCGAGGAGGACCGGCTCACGGCTCTGCGCCGCCTGAGCGCTGGCGTCGCGGCCGTCGCTCGTGCGGGCGGGGACTGCTCCGTGCTGCCCGCCGTCGGGCTGCTGGCCCTGCTCCGTCCGCTGAGCGAGCCTGGTGACGAGGCGTCCGAGGTCCAGATCCCGGCGGCGTCGGTCCACTTCTTGGCCGCGGCCTGCCTCCGCTATGCCGAGGCGGTCCATGCCGGCCGCGCTGGCGGGGAGGCCGAAGCGACGGCCTCGATGCGGGAGGGGGACCGCCTGCTGGACGGTCACCGGTGGTTCCGGCACCTGGCGCGGAGGCTGGTCGCCGAGGCAGCCGTCGACGACGCGTGGGGAGATCCGGTGCCCTGGCTTCGCGAGGCGCTCGATTTCTTCGACGCCCGGGGCGACAACCAGCTCGCGTCGGCGTGCCGCTCCCTGCTGCGCCGGACAGGCGTCGCGGTCCCCCGCCGGCGCGGCGACGTCGGCGTGCCTGGGTCGCTGCGCGCGTTGGGCGTCACGGCCCGTGAGCACGAGGTGGTGACGCTGCTCGCCGCCGGCTCGTCCAACAAGGAGATCGCCGCCCGGCTGTACCTGTCGCCGCGCACGGTCGAGCGGCACATCGCCAACCTGGCCACCAAGGCGGGTCTCGCCCGCCGGTCGCAATTGGTCGCCTGGGCCGCTCTCGCTGGCGCGGCGGGCGTTCCGCGCTCATAGATGGGGGGAGCGGCCGTCGGTGGCTGACGGCTTTCCCCTCATGTCGTCACCGGGCGTCCGGTGCACCGTCGCGGCATGACCTTCACACCGGAAGTTCCGACGACCTGTCTGCCGCCGACGCGGCTCGACGCCCACACCTGGCTGATCCACCAGGTGCAGCACGCGCTCGGCGCTCCGCTGAGCGTCTATCTCAACTCCATGGTCATCACCGGCGCACAACCGGTGATCATCGACACCGGCTCGCCGAACAACCGGGGGCGGTGGCTGGACGACGTCTTCGGCGTGGTCGACCCGGCGGACGTCCGCTGGGTGTTCCTCTCGCACGACGACAGCGATCACACGGGGAACCTGGCTCAGGTGATGGAGGCATGTCCCTCCGCCACTCTCGTGTGCAGCTGGGCACTCGTCGAGCGGTTCAGCAACGCCTTCCGCTTTCCGCTCGAGCGCTGCCGTTGGCTCAACGACGGGGAGTCGATCGACGTGGGGGACCGTTGCATCAGGGCCGTGCGCCCCCCGGTGTACGACTCGCCAGCGACCCGCGGGTTCCTCGACGAGCGCACCGGCGTCTACTGGGGGGTGGACGCCTTCGCCTCGCCATCCCCCGGAGACCCCGTTCCGACTGTGGCGGACCTCGACCGCGAGTTCTGGGCCTACGGCATGACGATGTTCGTCCACCATGCGCTGTCGCCGTGGCTCGGGCTGGTCGACCGCGCGCGCTTCGGCGCCGAGATCGACCGCGTGCAGGCGATGGGGATGACGACCATCGCGACGGCGCACAGCCCGCTCATCACCAGCCGGAGCCTGTGCGATGCGTTCGCGCTCCTGCGCAGTCTTCCCGACCGACCGATTCCGCCGGTCCCGGGCCAGGGCGCCCTCGACGCCCTCCTCGCCACGGTGGCCGGTACCGGCGCTCTGAACGTGGCGGGGACAGGACGGAGCCGACCATGACGTGGATCGAGGACAAGCGGGTCGTCGTCACCGGCGCCACGTCTGGTATCGGGAGAGCCGTGGCGACCCAACTGGTAGCGCACGGCGCGCACGTCGTGCTCGCGGCGCGGGATGTGGCTGGGGCTGAGCGGGTGGCGGCCGAGCTCAATGTGGCAGGGACCGGCGGACCCACCAGCGTGATGCAGCTCGACACCGCAGACGCGCGGTCAATCCGAGCCTTCGCCCGCGAGTACGTGGGCACCCACGGCGCACTCGACGTGCTGGTCAACAACGCCGGCGTGCTCTCGCCTGACCGGGGCACCAGCGCCGACGGGGTCGAGCTTACCTTCGCCACCAACGTGGTCGGCTACTTCCACGTCACGCTGGAGCTACTGGACGCGCTCAGGGCCGCGAGGTCGTCACGGGTGGTGAACGTCGCCTCGACCTTCGCCGGCCACGTCGACCTCGACGACGTGCAGTTCAACCGCCGACCCTACGACGGCCTCGCGGCCTACGCACAGTCCAAGGCATGTGACCGCATGCTCACGTGGGCCTTCGCCCGCCGGCTCGCCGGCGAGGCGGTCACCGTGAACGCCATGGCGCCCGGACTCGTGCTCGACACCAAGCTCTACCGGCATCTGCCTGCGGACGTCACGCAGCAGCTGGCGAGCTACGGCACGCGGACCCTGGACGACGGGGCCGACACCGCTATCTGGCTCGCCGCACACGACGACGTCGACGGCGTCACCGGACGCTTCTTCGAACGGCGCACCGAGATCGCGTGCGAGTTCCGCGGCGAGGCTGTCGAGGACCGGCTCTGGACGATCTGCGAGCAGCTCGTCGACCGACGGCGGGAGCCTCGCGCCGACGGCACCGGACCGACGCGTTGAGCTGCCTCCGCAGGGCTCGCCCTGACCCCTCCTGCAGAGCCGCGCGTTCGACTGGCACCAGGTCGCTGCGTCGGGGCAGCTCGTCCTCGCTGACCCCGATGCGGTGGGGGCGGCCGTTGGACAGCAGCCGGACGAGGTCCGGCCGTGAGCAGTGCCTCAACGGGTCGGCCGCTGACTGGACCATCGCGAGCCGCGCGGGGTCGAGGTCGGCGCGAGGATCCCCTCCTCGTCCTCGGCCAGCGGCGTGGCCAGCTCGGTGCCCTCGGGCCCGTAGATGCGACTGCAGTCGCCGCACTGCAGCAGCTGCTTCTGGCCCTCGGTGTCGGTGACAGTGCGACCTCGACAGTCACGACGCCCGTCACGCTGAGCCCCGCCCGGGCAGGCCGCGACTTGCCACCAAGAAGGAACGGTACGGCACTGCTCGCGGCCACCAAGCACCTGCCGGAGGCCGCCGCTGCCTGCAGGGGGACGTCTCGTCAGGGGCCCGCGGTGACAGCATGGCCCGCACGACGGCCGCGCGCGTGGTGATTGCGGCACGCTCGTATTCGCCGTCATCGCAAGCAGCCCTCGCGTCGAGCGCAGCCAGCGGACGGTCGACCACCGTGCTGGTAGCAACCGGCGCCGAGCAGCTCACGACGGCCGGGCATGGCGCGTACGAGCACGGCCCCCGGCGGCCTGTCGCTGCTTCTGCCGGCGGGCGGGTCTGCCGTGAGACGCCTCCGAGACGCCCGCACTGGCCCGAGGCTGTCCGCGCGTCCCGGAATCCACGTCATGCCGTCAACGTCCGCACATCGGCCATGAGCGGTCGTTGCTGTCCGCGCTCCCAGCTTCCCGCAACACTGGGCAGCCGTCCTGCGCGGACGTCCGGAACGGGCGCTTCTGATCGCCCCCGTGCGGCATCCATGGACGCGGCCTGCGTTCGATCATCGGCAGCCCTGCGTCCGGGAGACTCGGCAGTCAGCCGGAGGTGTCGCCCGACCGTCCGACCTGGCGGTCGTCGGTTGTGCAAGGGCCGCTCACATCAGGACCCTTCGGTCTCATGACGCGGGCAGGAGCCCCAGCTGCTGCATGAGACTTAGATCGTCGGCGTGCTGCCAACGCTCGACGACGAGCTGTTCGTGGAAGCGCAGGAAGGTTGCTCCGTTCAGCACGAGGTCCCGACCCGACGGCGCTGCACCCAACAGCTCGCCGGTGTGCCGACCCTGCAGGACGAACTGCAATGCGACGACGTCGTCCTGCTCCACAGCTCGCAGGACCTCGACGCGGAAGCCGTCGCAGGCCCGGAGCAGCTGGCGGTAGAAGCCGCGCAAGCTCTCGAAGTCCGTCACGCCCTCCGGATAGCCGTGCGGGACCACGGTCGACGCGTAGCCCGACATGTACCCGTCGAGGTCCCCCGCGTTGATGCGTTCGACCATGGCGCTCACACGGTCGACGAGCGTGCCTACAGCGGTCATGCGCCCTCCTCTGTCGATCCCCCGGACGGCACACGCTTGGTGCGCCACGCGATGAGCGTGCTCGGGTGCGACAGCGTCTGCAAGACCCGCGCCGAGCCCTCAGCGAGCGGACAGAGGACCGGCTATGCGTCACCTCCCCCGTACGCGGCTACGTTGCCGCGCCCGCGGACCAGCAGTCACGGGTGCACCTCGACGTGGCGCCCTTGACGGCCGCCGGCCACGGGCGAGACCACGGGCGAGACCCCAACGGCTGCCGAGCCAAGTACATGTCGGCCGGCGGGTAAGGCCTGCGCGTGGCGGTCCCCGGAACGCACCGCGACATGCTCAACGCCGCACGCCTTGCACGCAGCGGGGGTTGAGGGGGGCGTACTAGGTTTACGAGGCCTCGTATAGCGAGGGCGCCCCGATACGCGGCCTAACGCCGCCGACAACTGATTGACACCGCCATCGGCAAGCGCTCGTTCGCCTTGACCAAGCAGAACGAGCAGCTATGCGACTCCGAACGGCGTCCGGCTAACGCCTGTGCGATACCGAGACCCCAGGTCGGTGCGGCAGGCGGTCGCTTGTCGCAACCGAGGGCTGATTTCGAGGCGCTCGCGCCGACGGCACGAGGAGCAGGCATCGTGACCCCCCGGCATTCATAGCGGCGTAGGTGCACACGATGGCCGTCGCCCCCGCATTTCGTCGCGCTTCGGCGAGGATCCCGAGTATTGAGGTTCTCGGCCCGACCTTCCGCACTCGCCCAATAAGCGTCCGGCACGCCAGCACAACGCCGGTAGCAGGATCCGCGGTCAGCGGGACCGTAGACAGCCTCCCGAAGGTCACACCCGCGGCGACGCATGGCACGCGGGCGCGGCGGGAGGGACGGTTGTGACGCGAAACCTGCCTGGCGGGTGACGCTGGCAGCGCCGTAGGGCCTTTCCCATGGGGGCTGACCGTCGTCCCCCGGGTCCGCCACGGAGAGTCCGACAGCGAGCCACCTCGACGGCTGTTGCACCGTCGACAGAGCACACGCTGCCGTCATGCGTTGCTGCCGCCTCGAGCAGTCCCTTGTCGGGCCGGTCCGGCATGGCCGGCCACGTCCGGACCGAGCGCCTACGGCCGGCCGGAAATCCACTGTTCCTTCCGCCTCTCGGCCGGGGTGCTGTCGCCGGGGAGCGTCAGTGCTGGCGGCCGGGGCCACCTACGACAGAATCACGCACGGCGTCCGCGAACGCCTCGGCGATGTCAGCATGGCCGTCCCCGTTCGGGTGGAGGCAGTCGGGCTGCACCTCCGTGAGGTCGACCACCGGAGCTGTCT
>JALYMN010000414.1 GCA_030773675.1 Actinomycetota bacterium | reverse complement strand
ACTGCTCCACGAGGGTGTCGCGGTAGACCTCCCACGACAGCTCCTCGGCCCTGCCCCCGACCTTCTCCAGCGCCTGGTAGATCGGCACCGTCCCGACCGGCACGGCGCTGTTGCGCACCACCCACTCGCGGGTGGTGTGGATGTTACGCCCGGTCGACAGGTCCATGACGGTGTCGGCGCCCCAGCGGGTCGCCCAGGTCATCTTGTCGACCTCCTCGTCGATGGAGGAGGCGACCGCACTGTTGCCGATGTTAGCGTTGATCTTGACCAGGAAGCCCCGCCCGATCGCCATCGGCTCGGTCTCCGGGTGGTTCACGTTCGCGGGCAGGACGGCGCGGCCGCGGGCCACCTCGTCGCGCACGAACTCCGGCGCGAGCCCCTCCCGCAGGGCGACGAACTCCATTTCGGGGGTGACGTCGCCCCGGCGGGCATAGGCCATCTGCGTCACCGTGCGGCCGGGCAGCGCGCGGCGCGGCGCCCGGGTGCCGGAGAAGACCCGGTCGAGGTCGCGAGTGTCGGACGCCCTGCGCCCGTCGTCGACCGGCTGCACCGGGCGGCCCTCGTACTCCGCGGTGTCGCGGCGCTCGGCGATCCACGCCTCGCGCAGCCGCGGCAGCCCGAGCCGGACGTCGGTGCGCAGCGCGGGGTCGGTGTAGGGGCCGCTGGTGTCGTACAGGACGACGGTGTCGCCGGTGGTGAGCACGACCTCGCGCATCGGGACGCGCAGGTCGGGCCGCGAGCCCGGCAGGTAGGTCTTGCGGGAGCCGGGAGCGGTCCCGGCCTCTGTGCGTGCGCTGGAGCGGTCACTGTCGAGCGCCGTCATGGCGGCTCCTCCCTACGCCGGTGCGAACCGGATCAGGTGCGAACGGTCGACGGCCGGTCCAGCCGCCCTCTCAGCCTCGGCGCGAGGCTCCCGCGGGTCGTGCCGAACCTACCGCGCCCGGGCGGACGCCGGCGGAGACGGCGTCACGAGATGTCGACGGCGGGCAGGTGAGCTGCCAGCCAGTCGACGGCGTACTGGTCGAGCGTGGCGGCCGGACGGGTCTGCGGGACAGGTTCGTCGCCCGGCTCCTCGGCGAGCGCGTGCGCCATGTCGGGCACCACCAACAGGTCGACGTCGCCGGCGTCGTCGTACGCGTCGGCCAGGGCGGCGCGCAGCTGCTGAGCGGGCGCGAGAAAGCCTTCGGGGTCGTCGTCGGAGCCGACCACGAGGCGCACGGCGGGTTGCCTCGCGCGGGCGAACTCGTCCGAGCGGGCGGCGAAGTCCAGGCGGTGCGCCACCTCCCGCGTGCGGTCGCTCCACGGGTAGTCCACGCCGAAGCGACGGCCCAGGGCGTCGACGATCGGGCGAAGCCGAGTGACTGGGCTGACGAGCACGGCGGGGTGCACCGGGACACCGGCCGCGGGCGCGGCCTCGACGAGCACCAGCTGCGCAACGGCCGCGCCGATCGACCCACCGACCAGCCCCAGCGGCCCGGGTCCCAGACCGAGTTGGTCGCGCAGCTCGGCGAGCGCGGCGGGGAACTCCTCCGCGCCTCGAGTCGTGATCGGCTCGTGCAGGTTGAGCACCGCGTCCTGGTAGCCCAGCCGCATCAGCTCCTCGGCCCCCCCGGCCGGCAGCCGGGACCCGCACAGGGGCAGCTCGAGGTAGACCCGCCAGGCGTCCAGGCCCTGCAACGGCAGCGCGGCGGCGAAGGCGGCAGCGGTACGCGGCGGGTCCATCAGGTGCCAGGCGATCACGAGCGGAGGCGACGTGCGCTGTGTACGGGGCGGGACGGCCAGGAACGGCACGCCGGCGGCTGTGCCGGTGAGCGGAGCGGGGGTGGCGGACAGTGGAACGTCCTCAGTTGGACGGAGTACAGCTTGCTGGACACCGTACAGTGCGAGGGTGTCCGCATCCAGGAGGCCCGGGCAGCGTGCGGGCCTGACCCGCGACGCGGTGCTGGCGGCGGCCCGCGAGCTGCTGACTGCCGGTGGGCTGGAGGCCCTGTCGATGCGCGCACTCGCAAGCCGTCTCGGGGTCGCACCGAACGCGCTCTACAGCCACGTCCCGAGCAAGACCGCGCTGCTCGACGACCTGCTCGACGACCTGCTCGGGGCCGTCCGGTCGCCGGACCGCGACACGGCGGACCCCGCGGCCGGCCTCGCGGTGCTGATGCAGTCCACCTACGACGTCCTGACCGCGCACCCCGACCTCGTGCCGCTGTTCCTCTCCCGGCAGGGAGCCCGCGGCGCCAACGCCGCGCGACTCGGGCAGACAATGGACGCGCTGCTGGAGCGCGCAGGACTGACAGGACCGGCTGGAACTCAGGCTCGACGCGTGCTCATCGTCCACACCATCGGGTCCGCGGCCTTCGCGACCAGTCCCGCGCAGGACGATGACCGCCCCCTGTCCGCCCAGCAGGCCCTCAGCACCTTCAACCACGGCCTGCACTGGCTGCTCGACGGCATCACCGCGGTCCCCGGCCGCACGCAGCCGTCGGCGGGGCTCACGAAGCGCGTGGACATCCGCGAGGCGATCGCTCAGGGGGACGGCACGGATCCGCCCGGACGGCGCCACCTCACGACGTGATCGGGAGTGCCGACGGAGGCAGGCACGTCAGCCGAGGAACGCGGGACACCGGCGGCGATGTGCAGCGGCAGGACTCCGGCCCAGTGCGGCAGGTCCAGGTCCTGCGGGTCGTCGCGCGGGTCGCCCGTGCGCACCTTGAGCGACACCGCTGCCAGGTCCAGCCGCAGCACGGCCGTGGCGGCGAGCTCCTTGCGGCTCGGGGGCCGGATGTGCTCCGACCGTCCAGGAGCGACGGCCTCCACCAGTGCCGCGAGCGCGGCGCGCCGTTCCGCGTCGTCGTCGACCAGGTGCGCGGTGCCTTGCGCAACGACGCTGCGGTAGCTGATCGAATGGTGGAAGGCGGAGCGGGCCAGCACCAGCCCGTCGGTCAGCGTGACGGTCACGCAGACCGGCAGCCCCGTCCCGCGCGCGGCTTGCAGAGCGCGCGCGCTCCGGTCGAGCCGTGCAGGTAGAGCCGGTCGCCGACCCGGGCGTGCAGCTGCGGGAGCACGACCGGCTCGCCGTCCACGACGAAGCCGACGTGACAGATCAGCGCCTCGTCCAACACCGCGTGCACGGCCGGCCGCTCGTAGGTCACCCGGTCCGCGTGCGCGTGGGCGTGGACTGCGGGGCGTGCAGGTACGGGTCAGACACTCCTGCAGTGTGACGCGCAGCGGTAAGCGCGGTTCCGGACGCCGGACGTCGGGTCCCAGGCCATGATCAGGAGGGACGGTCCACGCCGGCCGCGGAGGCGTTGGACAGGGCCGGCGTCCGGACGGCGGGGGGCGACCTGCAGGCTGCAGCAACGGCGTGCTGAGTCCCCTCACGGGCTACGAGCTCTCCGGGGACGGCAAGCACGCCCTCGTGCGCAGCGTCGCCGTGGATCCGGACCGTCGCGGTCGAGGCTGGGGTCTCCGGCTGGCCTGCTTCGCTCTCGACCGCGGTGCAGCCGGCGGGGCGCACCGCGCGGGGCTCTTCAGCCGCCGTTCCGGACCGTTCTGGCAGCGACTGGGCTTCGAGCCCGCGGACCGCGACATGCTCGCTCAGGTGCTCGCTCGCACACATCAGGTCCGGCTCTTCGAGCAGACGGGCCAGCTCCAGCGCGAGGTTGCGTGGTGCCGGCCGCTCGAGAGCGCTCGGCGGATCGCTCGCCCACTGACCGACTGCTGACAGAGCCGGCGGCCGATTACGCCCAGGGACACGGGGCGACGAGTGTCCCGGAACTCGACGAGCGAGCAGGACGGCTCGCTCGTGCGTGCTGAGTCCGGTAACCAGGACAGGAAGGCCGAATCGTCGCGGATGAGGTTCGGTGCAAGGGCCTCTCCCGCCCTGAGCGTCGAGGTCACAGCAGCAGGTCGGCACAGGAGGATGCGGACGTGGCGCTGACGGACGACCTCGAGCTGGTTCGGCGGCTCGGCGTGCTCGTCGAGTCGGTGCATGCCGTCGTGTACTTCGCACCGGAACCGCAGGCGGCCTACGCCGAGCTGGGTCTGCGGGGGTACTGGCGGGGCTACTTCGCCAGCCGAGCGGCGCCGTTGGGTCCAGCCGGGCCCGAGCTGGTCACCGCGCTGTTCGGCGGTTTCGCCCCCGCGACGGTCGCCCGGGCCGTTCCGCAGGTGTGGTCGGTGGCGACGCCTCAGCAGGTGCAGGCGGCACGGCTGGCCGGAGCTGTCGCAGCGTTGCGTCGGCTGCTCGGCGAGGACTGGCTGCCCACGGTCGCGGCAGCGGCAGAGCTGACCGGGCGGTGCGTACGGGCGCTACCGCTCCCGGGCCGGCCCATGGCGGCCGCGCAGGCGGGGCTGCCCCGCCCGGACGAGCCGCTGGCCGCGCTCTGGCACGACTGCACGG
>JALYMN010000413.1 GCA_030773675.1 Actinomycetota bacterium | reverse complement strand
CGCTCCGGTCGAGCGTGCGGTGCCGGCGCTGTCGTCGACGGGCGGCTCCTCGGTGCCTTCGCAGGGCGGTCCGGAGGGGCCGCCGCTGCCCCGGCAGGGCCCGCGCGACCTGCTGCTCGCCCGCGACCGCAAAGGCACGGACTTCGACCGCCGCGGCTTCCTGCTCACCAGCGCCGCGGCCGTGGGTGTCGCCGGCGTGGCCGGGGGCGTCGGACGGGCGCTGCACAGCCGGTTCGACGTGGCCGCCGCCCGCGACGCCATCGCCCTGCCCGCTCCCGCCAGCCCCGCTCCGGCCCTGCCGGCGGGCGTCGACCTGCAGCTGCCCGGGCTGACCCCGTTCACGACCCGCAACGCCGACTTCTACCGGGTGGACACGGCGCTGGTGCTGCCGCAGGTCCCGCCCGAGCAGTGGAAGCTGAGGATCACCGGGCGGGTCGGACGAGAGCTCACGCTGTCCTACGACGACCTGCTCGCCCGCGACCTGATCGAGCGCGACATCACGCTCACCTGCGTCTCGAACGAGGTCGGCGGCAACCTGGCCGGGCACGCCCGCTGGCTCGGCGTCCCGCTGCGCGACCTGCTGGACGAGGTCCAGCCGGACGACGGCGCGGACCAGGTGCTCAGCACCTCGGTCGACGGCTGGACCTGCGGCACGCCGACGGAGCTCTGCCGCACCACCGAGGGCGCGATGCTCGCCGTCGCGATGAACGGCGAGCCGCTGCCGGTCGCCCACGGCTTCCCCGTCCGCATGATCGTGCCGGGGCTGTACGGCTACGTCTCGGGCACCAAGTGGATCACCGAGATGCGGCTGACCAGCTTCGCCGACGTCGACCCGTACTGGGTGCGGCGCGGCTGGAAGGCGCAGGCCCCCATCAAGGTCATGTCGCGGATCGACACGCCCCGCGGGCTCAGCGAGCACCCGCGCGGGACCGTGCGGATCGCCGGTGTCGCCTGGGCGCAGACCCGAGGCGTCGCCCGCGTCGAGTGCCGCGTCGACGGCGGCCCCTGGCAGACCGCGACCCTCGCGGCGTCCGGCGGCACCGACACCTGGCGGCAGTGGTTCTGGAACTGGCCGGCCGACGAGCCCGGACTGCACACCCTGGAGGTCCGCGCGACCGACGGCGCCGGCACCACCCAGACCAAGCGGCGGGCCAAGCCCTTCCCGGACGGCGCGACCGGCTGGCACTCGGTGGTCGTGACGGTCGTCTGAGCCCGACTAGCACTCCCCGACCAGCACCCGACCAGCACCCCCTTGACCAGAACGCCCTTGACCAGAACGCCCTTGACCAGAACGCCCTGACCAGCACTCCGCTGACCAACACGACCCGGCCCGCGCCCGATGCGCGCGGCCGGCACCCCACACGTGCTGCGAGCACAAAGCCCGCAGCTGTCCCGGCCGGTTCTCCGGCCGGGCCGCAGCCGGAACTCTCCGGCCGCTGACCCTGGAGGAATCAGCAATGATCCGCTCACGCCGTACCCGCGTCGCTCTCCTCGCCGCCGGCATCGCGCTGTCGACCGCTGCCTGCGGCTCCGACGCCGCCGACACCGGTGCCGCCTCCGAGCCGGCGGCCGCTCCGTCCATGTCGGCGGCGCCGTCCGAGACCACCAGCACGTCGACTGAGCCGTTCGGCGCCGGCTGCGCCGCCGTCCCGGCCACCGGCGCCGGCAGCTTCACCGGCATGTCCACTGCGCCGGTCGCGACCGCCGCCTCCAACAACCCGGCGCTGTCCACCCTGGTCAGCGCGGTCAAGCAGGCCGGTCTGGTCGACACCCTCAACGGCCTGCAGGCCGCCACCGTCTTCGCGCCGTCGAACGACGCCTTCGCGAAGATCCCGGCCGCCCAGCTGCAGGCCGTGCTCAAGGACAAGGCGATGCTGACCAAGATCCTGACGTACCACGTCGTGCCGGAGAAGGTCGCCCCCGACATGCTCGCCTCGGCCCCGCTCACCACGGTGCAGAAGGGCACGGTCAGCGTGACCGGGAGCGGCGAGGACTTCACCGTCAACGACAGCGCCAAGGTCGTCTGCGGCAACGTCCAGACCGCCAACGCGACCGTCTACATCATCGACTCGGTGCTGATGCCGAAGTAGGCGCTCGACGCCCGCCTCAGCGGCGCCTCGAGCTCTACGCTCCCGCCGCGTGGTCGTCGCGCTCCTGGGAGCGCTCGCCATCGGTGGCTGCGGCGGAGACGCCGAGCCGCTGGCGTCACCGTCCAAGGTGACGCCGCTGCCCGCCACGGCGCCGTCGCCGAGCGAGTCGGCGGCGTCGCCGAGTGAGTCGGC
>JALYMN010000412.1 GCA_030773675.1 Actinomycetota bacterium | reverse complement strand
GCTCGACCAGGCAGGCGGCGACGTGCGCGTGGTGGTGCTGCACGGCGTGCAGAGCCAGGCCGGACGCGCGGGCCCACGCCGTCGACCGGTAGTCGGGATGCAGGTCGTGCGCGACAACGGCCGGAGTAACACCGCTGAGTCGGGTGAGGTGCTCGACCGCTGCGGTGAACGCCTGGTACGTCGCCCAGTCGTCCAGATCGCCCAGGTGCTGGCTGACGACGACCGAACCGCCGCGCGCCAGGGCGACGGTGCTCTTCAGCTGCGCCCCGACGGCCAGCACCGGGCGCGCCGCAGGCAGCCGCAGCTGCAGCGGCTGCGGCACCCAGCCACGGGCGCGCCGGACCATGCGAAGTCGTCCCTCGGAGCCGACCTGGAGGACCGAGTCGTCGGTGCGGACGTAGATCTGCCGGTCGTGACTGAGGATCCCGTCGACCAGTGGGCCCAGCCGATCGCGCGCCTCGGCATCCTCGTAGGCCATGGGTTGGGAGCTGGAGTTGCCGCTCGTCATGACGAGCGGTCTCTCGATCGCGCCCAGCAGCAGGACGTGCAGCGGGCTCGACGGCAACATGACACCGAGCTCGGCGACGCGCGGGGCGACCCCGGCCGCGACCGGTGCGTCAGTTCGACGCGGCGCCAGCACGATCGGCCGCCGCGACGACGCGAGTGCGGCGAGCGCCGCCGCGCCGAGCTCGCACAGCTGCTGCGCCACAGACAGGTCGGCCACCATCACCGCGAACGGCTTGTCGTCTCGCCGCTTGCGCCGCCGCAGCGTCGTGACCGCGTGCTCGTTCCCGGCGTCGCAGGCGAGGTGGTAGCCCCCTACGCCCTTCACGGCGACGATCCCGCCGCCGCGGAGGCAGGCGGTGGCTGCGGCGAGCGCATCGGCACCCGCAGCGCTCCGCGCTCCACCGCTCCAGGTCAGAGCGGGACCGCACATCGGGCAGGCATTCGGCTGGGCGTGGAAGCGCCGGTCGCTCGGGTCGTCGTACTCCGCCCGGCACCGCGGGCACATCGCGAACCCGCGCATCGTCGTCGACACCCGGTCGTAGGGCACGGCACGCACGATGGTGTAGCGCGGCCCGCAGTCGGTGCAGTTCAGGAAGGGGTAGCCGAAGCGTCGGTCGGTGGGGTCGGCGAGCTCCGACAGGCAGGCGTCGCAGGGGGCCACGTCGGCGCTTACCCGCACGTCGGTTCCGCCCCCGAGCCTTGTCGTCGCGATGGTGAACCCGGACGTCCCGACCGGTTCGAGCGCCTCCACCTCGACGGCTTCCACGACGGCGAGCGACGGTCCGCCACGGACGTCGCGGACGAGCGCGGCGAGGGCGGCTGGGCACCCCTCCGCCTCGAGCAGCACGCCGTGGCCGTCGTTGCCGACCCATCCCGCGACGCCGAGCTCGCGCGCCCGCCGGTGGACGAACGGACGGAACCCGACGCCCTGCACGGTGCCGCGCACCCGCACGCGCACCCGCTGGACGGCGCCTTCGGTCAACGGGCGTCAGCAGATGCGAGGGAGCGGATCGCCGACCAGCATGTCGACGATGCGCGTCCCGCCGAAGGAGGTCTCCAGCAGCACGATCCGCTCGGGCTCCGCCGCGATGCGCCCGACGACGGCGGCGTCCCGACCGAGATGATGAGCGCGCATCGCCTGCACGGCGGCCTCGGCCTGCTCGGCCGGCACGACCGCGACCAGCTTGCCCTCGTTCGCGACGTAGAGCGGATCGATGCCGAGCAGGTCGCACGCACCGCCGACGGCACGGCGGATCGGCAGCGCCGACTCGTGCAGGACGACGGCGCACCCGGCGTCTGCCGCCAGCTCGTTGCAGACCGTGCCTACGCCGCCCCGGGTGGGATCGCGCAGCCATCGCGTCCCGGGGGCCGCGGCGAGCAGCGCCTCGACGAGGTCGGCGAGCGGGGCGGTGTCGGACGCGATGTCGGCCTCGAGGTCGAGGTCGCCGCGGGCGAGCATCACGGCCACGCCATGGTCCCCGAGCGTCCCGCTGACCAGCACGGCGTCGCCCGGCCGGACCAGCTGCGGGCCGAGCCGTCGACGTGCGGGCACGACGCCGACTCCCGCGGTGGTGATGTAGACGCCGTCGGCCGCGCCCTTGTCGACGACCTTCGTGTCGCCCGTGACGATCGCGACGCCGGACTGCGCCGCGGCCTCGGCCATGTCGGCGACGAGCGCCCTGAGCTCCGCGACCGGCAGCCCCTCCTCGACGACGAAGGCGGCCGACAGCCACTGCGGCCGGGCGCCGGACATGGCGAGGTCGTTCACGGTGCCGTGCACGGCAAGGTGGCCGATCGAGCCACCGGGGAACCGCCGCGGCTTGACGACGTACGAGTCGGTCGAGAAGGCGATGCGGTCGCCGGACGGGAGGGTCAGCAGGGCGCCGTCGCCCAGAGGTGCCAGTGCGTCGTTGCGGAAGGCCTCGAGGAACACCGCGTCGACCAGCGCCGCCGAGGCCTTGCCGCCGGCGCCGTGCGCGAGGGTGACGACGTCGTCGGTCAGCCGCGGCCGGCGGCGGCGGAAGGACTCGATGCGCTCGAGGACGAGCTCCTGGCGCCCCTCAGGCATCGGCTGGTCGACGGTTGTCATGTCGACGCCGCGACGAGCGCGGGCGCCGTCCTGTGCAGCCGCCCGAACGTGTAGTAGGCCGCGCATGCGCCCTCCGACGAGACCATGCACGTTCCGATCGGGGTCTCGGGCGTGCACGCCGTGCCGAACACCTTGCACTCCCACGGCTTGAGAACGCCCTTGAGCACCTCGCCGCACTGGCAGGCCTTCGGGTCAGCGACACGCACGCCGGGCAGGTCGAACAGCCGCTCGGCGTCGTACGCGGCGAACTCCTTCCGCAGCGCCAGCGCGCTCTGCGCAATGAACCCGAGACCGCGCCATTCGAAGTGCGTGCGGAGCGTGAAGACCTGCTCGAGTATCCGCAGGGCGATCGGGTTGCCGTCGTCGGCGACCACGCGGTTGTACTGGTTCTCGACCTCGCAGCGACCGTCGGCGAACTGCTGCAGCAGCATCACGACGGCCTGCAGGATGTCGAGCGGCTCGAACCCGGCCGTCACCAGCGGCTTGCCGTAGCGGCGGGGGACGAACTCGTACGGCCGGTTGCCGATGACGGTGCTGACGTGCCCCGGGCCGAGGAAACCGTCGAGCCGCAGGTCGGGCGAGTCGAGGATCGCCTTCAGCGGCGGGACGATCGTGACGTGGTTGCAGAAGACGCTGAAGTTCCGTACGCCGGCCTCGCGGGCGCGCAGGAGCGTAACTGCGGTCGACGGCGCCGTGGTCTCGAACCCGACCGCGAAGAAGACGACGCGCTTGTCGGGGTTGTCCTTCGCGATCTTCAGCGCGTCGAGCGGGCTGTAGACCATGCGCACGTCGGCGCCGCGCGCCTTCGCCTCGAGCAGGCTGGAGGTGCTGCCGGGGACCCGCATCATGTCGCCGAACGACGTGAACACGACGCCGGGCTGCTCGGCGAGGGAGATGGCGTCATCGACACGACCCATCGGGATGACGCACACCGGACAGCCGGGTCCGTGCACCAGCTCGACGGTGTCGGGCAGCAGCTGCTCGATGCCGTGCCGGTAGATGGTGTGCGTGTGCCCCCCGCACACCTCCATGAACGCGTACGGCGCTCCGGCGCGCCCTCCGTCCGCGAGCTCGGTGATGCGCCGGACGGCGACCCGGGCGGCGGCCGGGTCGCGGTACTCGTCGACGAACTTCACGCGCTCTCCCCGTGCTCGAGCCGTTCCTGCACGCGCTCCCACAGCGCATGGGCCAGCGCCGACTGCGCCTCCTGCGTGCGGTGCACGCTCTGCGCGTCGACCGCGACGCAGTGGTCCAGGTCGACGCACGAGCGCATGGCGCCACCGCCGTAGCCGGCGAGCCCGACGGTCACGAGCCCCGCGCGCTTGGCCTGTGCGAACGCCGCGAGGACGTTCGCGGACCCTCCGCTGGTCGACAGCCCGAGCGCGATGTCACCTGGGCGGCCGTGCGCGAGAAGCTGGCGGGCGAAGAGCACGTCGACACCGATGTCGTTGGCGAGGGCGGTCAGCACCGCCGTGTCGGCGACCAGGGACCTAACCGGCAGCGGACGACCGGTGGTCGGCGAGACGAACAGCGCCGCCAGACCGGCGGCATCGGTCGCCGAGCCGCCGTTGCCGAAGCAGAACAGCCGGCCGCCATCGGCGAAGGCCGCCGCCATGGCGTCGGCCGCGCGGTCGAGCGCGCCGGCGCTCGCGGCGAGGGCGGCATTTCGGGTGCGACTGCTCTCGACCGCCTTGGCGTGCGCCGACCGGGCGAGGTCGGCGAGCAGGGCCGAGGGGTCGGCATGCTTCTCCTCCAGCATCGGGTAGAGGAAGGAGCCAGGCGCCGTCACGGGCTCGCCACCAGGCGTGCGATGGCCATCCCGGCGTGCACCACCAGCAGGTCCTCGGGGTGAACGGCGCCGACCAGCGACAGGTCGACGTCCTCGCATCCCTCGGCCGTTCGGACGCGAGCTGACGTCCCGGTCGCCACGACCACCTCGGCCAGCCGCCCCTCGTCCGAGCACGTGATGCAGACAGGCCCGTCGCACTCTTGATCCGGGGCGAGCACCCCGCCGTGCTCGAGGCAGACGTGCGCCAGCTCCCACAGCAGGTGGTAGAGCAGGATGAACCGGCCGTCGTGCGGCGCCATCGGCTCGTTCGGGAGCCACAGCACGTGGTCGGCAGCACCGACCGGCGGGCGCTCACCCGCACCGATCCAGAGTGTCGTGACGCCCCACGCCGGGGCCCGCCGCGCGAGGTCGCGAGCCCCGACGTCGTCCGCCGCGCCGATGAGCACCAGGACGTCCCCGGCGCGTAGGTTGGCCCGGGCCGTCGCGGTCAGGTCGTGGGAGGGCAGCGCCACGGCGGCGAGCGCCTGCTTGCCGACGATGACCGGGTGCACGAACTCGACGGCGACGTGCTGAGCGTGGTGCAGCCACGTCGGCGAGGCGCACCAGAGGGTGCCGCCGGCGTGCATCCGACGCGCCAGGGCGAG
>JALYMN010000411.1 GCA_030773675.1 Actinomycetota bacterium | reverse complement strand
GGCCGCGACGTCCGCCCCGACACCCGCGTCGGCGTCCGGGCCGGGCGACGTCCAGACCGAGGTGCTCGTGCTCGGCGCCGGGCCCGGCGGCTACTCCGCCGCCTTCCGCGCCGCGGACCTCGGCAAGAAGGTCGTGCTCGTCGACAAGGGCGCCACGCTCGGCGGCGTGTGCCTCAACATCGGCTGCATCCCGTCCAAGGCGCTGCTGCACGCGGCCAAGGTGATCGCCGAGACCAAGGAGATGGGCGAGAACGGGCTCGGCTTCGGCGAGCCGAAGATCGACCTGGACAAGCTCCGGACCTGGAAGGACAAGGTCGTCGGCCGCCTCACCGGCGGCCTCACCGGGCTGGCCAAGCAGCGCAAGGTCACCACGGTGCGCGGCTACGGGCGCTTCACCTCGCCGAACCAGGTGCAGGTCGAGCTGGCCGACGGGGGCACCCAGACCATCGACTTCCAGTCCGCGATCATCGCCGCCGGCTCGGAGCCCGTGACGCTGCCGTTCATCCCGCACGACGACCCGCGCGTCATCGACTCCGAGGGGGCACTGGAGATCGCCGACGTGCCCGAGCGGATGCTGGTGCTCGGCGGCGGGATCATCGGCTTGGAGATGGCGACCGTCTACCACGAGCTCGGCAGCAAGATCACCGTGGTGGAGCTGATGGACCAGCTCATCCCCGGTGCCGACAAGGACCTGGTCGCGCCGCTCACCAAGCGGATCACCAAGACCTACGACGGCATCTACCTCAAGACCAAGGTGACCGGCGTCGAGGCGAAGCCGGAGGGCCTGGTCGTGACATTCGAGGGCGGAAAGGCGCCGAAGACCGACACGTTCGACAAGATCCTCGTCGCCGTCGGGCGCAAGCCCAACGGGAAGACGTTCGACGCCGACAAGGCGGGCGTGGTGGTCGACGAGCGGGGGTTCGTGCCCGTCGACAGCCAGATGCGCACCAACGTGGCGCACGTGTTCGCCATCGGCGACGTCGTCGGGCAGCCGATGCTCGCGCACAAGGCGGTGCACGAGGGCAAGGTCGCCGCGGAGGTGGCGGCCGGGCAGAACAGCCACTTCGACGCCCGGGTCATCCCGTCGGTCGCCTACACCGACCCCGAGGTCGCCTGGGTCGGCGTCACCGAGAACGAGGCCAAGGCCGCCGGCACGAAGTACGGCAAGGGCGCGTTCCCGTGGGCCGCGAGCGGCCGCTCGCTCTCGCTGGGCCGTGACGAGGGCATGACCAAGCTGCTCTTCGACGAGGAGACCGACCGGGTCATAGGCGCCGGCATCGTCGGCCCGGCCGCCGGCGACCTCATCGCCGAGGCGGGGCTCGCCATCGAGATGGGCGCGGACGCCGCCGACATCGGTATGACCATCCACGCGCACCCGACCCTGTCGGAGACCGTCGGCATGGCTGCGGAGGCGTTCGAGGGGACCCTCACCGACCTGTTCCTGCCGAAGCGGAAGTAGCGGTCGCGGCGCGACCGGCGTGGGGCCGGTCTCGCCGACGGTCGTCTCTCTCAGCCTCGCCCCTCGGCGCTCCTGGCGCCATACTGGCGCCATGCCCAGCGTGCAGATCAAGGACGTCCCGGAGGAGACGCACGCCGTCCTGCGCCGACGTGCGGCAGCAGCGTCGCAGTCGCTGCAGGAGTACCTGCGCAGCCGCCTCATCGCGGAGGCCAGCAGCCCCACGCTGGAGGAGGTCCTCGACCGGGCCGGTGAACGCGCCGGTGGCTCGGTCACCTTCGCCGACGCGGCAGCGGTCGTCCGCGACGAACGTGATCGTCGTTGACGCGAGCGTCCTCGTCCCGGGACTGGTCGACGACGGGCGGGACGGCGACGCGGCGCGTGTGCGGCTGCGCGGCGAGGTGCTCGCCGCGCCAGAGCTGGTCGACCTGGAGGTGGCGTCGGTCCTGCGTCGCCTGGTCCTGGCCGGCTCCCTGCCGTTGCGGCACGCGGACCTGGCCCTGGCGGACCTCGTCGAGCTGCCGCTGCAGCGCGCCGCGCACCGCTCCCTGCTTGCGCGCTGCTGGCAGCTCAGGAGCAACGTGACCGTGTACGACGCGGCGTACATCGCGCTGGCCGAGGCGCTCGGAGCCCTCCTCGTCACCGCGGACGCCCGCCTTGCCGCCGCTCCTGGGCTCCGCTGTGACGTGGAGCTGCTGACGGCCTGACTGTCCGCCAGTCACGACGGCTCGCGCCGGGACCGGCTGCCGCCCAGGGGCGCCAGGTCCGGGGGGACCGTTCCGCCACGGGCGCCCGGGTCGCCGTTCAGACGGGGCGGGCCGCGGATGCTCGTCGCGCCCGCCGGTACGCCCGCTCGGTGAGCAGCGTGCCGGCCAGGGCGACGCCGAGCCAGACCGGCAGCGGCGCCCAGACCACGGTGACGGCGACGACCAGGGACGTCGCGCTCCCGGCCAGCAGGCGCAGCCGCCGGGGCGCGGGCCAGGTGTGCCGGGTCGGCCCGCTCCAGCTCGCGCAGCATCAGCGGCATGGCCGCGGCGACCGGCAGCCAGGCCCGGACGTCGCGCCACCGGTTGACGCGCATGCCGATGAGGAGGACGACGACGTCGTCCGGGCTGACGACGGTGGTGCGGGGGTCGGTGTCCATGGCGCGCTCCCGCCTCGACGACGTGACACCGTGAACGTGCACCTCCTGTGCACGCTGTCGACGTGGAGAGGTGACCCGCACCGCCTACCACCACGGCTCGCTGCGCGAGGTGCTGCTGACCGGCCTGGAGCTCGCCCGGGCGGCCCGGCCGCCGTCGTCCTCCGCGAGGCCGCACGGCGGGTGCAGGTGTCGCCGACGGCGGCGTACCGGCACTTCGCCGACAAGCAGGCGCTGCTGCTCGCCGTGCGCCGGGAGGCGCTCGGCCTGCTCGGCGAGCGCATGCTCGACACCGCGGACCGGGCCGGCACCGACCTCGGGCCGCTGCTGCACTTCCGGGCGCTCGGGCAGGGCTACGTCGAGTTCGCGCTCGCCGAGCCGGGGCTGTTCCGCACTCTTGCCGCGCCGGGGGTCGTCGTGCAGCCGGGCCAGGCGCCGGAGGGACACGACCCGTTCGCCCTGCCGCCGCGGACCTGGACGCGCTCGTCGCGGACGGCCTGCTGCCCGC
>JALYMN010000410.1 GCA_030773675.1 Actinomycetota bacterium | reverse complement strand
ACCTGGTACGGCGTGTCGGTGCCCGGCGCCAGGCGGTCGAGCATGACGTAGCCGTAGTGGTGGCCCTGCACCTCGAAGGTGGGCGTCGTGCGGCCGAGAACCGACACCTGCGCGCTGGCGGAGGTCTCCAGCCACACCGTGGCGCAGCCCGCGTCGGCGTAGCGCAGCACCGGTCCGAGCAGCAGCTGGGTGCCGGGCCGGGCCGTCGGGTCGCCGGGCAGCACGTCGGACAACCCCAGCCCCTCGTCGAGCGGGTCGTCGGTCACCGAGTCAGCGGCCATCGGCCCTGGTCCTGCCCACGATCGCCGAAGCGCTACCCGCGGGGCCGCGCGGTCAGGTCAGACGTTGAAGCCGAGGGCGCGCAGCTGCTCGCGGCCGTCGTCGGTGATCTTGTCGGGGCCCCACGGCGGCATCCACACCCAGTTGATCCGGACGTCGTCGACGAGCGGCCCGAGCGCGGACCGCGTCTGGTCCTCGATCACGTCGGTGAGCGGGCAGGCCGCCGAGGTGAGCGTCATGTCGAGCGTCACGGTGTTGTCGTCGTGCACCTGCGCGCCGTAGACGAGGCCGAGGTCGACGACGTTGATCCCGAGCTCGGGGTCGACGACGTCCTTCATCGCCTCGATCACGTCCTCGTCCGCAGCGCGACCGGCGGCGGCGTCGCCGACGGTCGGTGTGTCGAGCACGATCGGCGCGTGCTCGGCGGACGTGCTCGGGTCGGTCGCGGTGCCGGCGTCGGTCATGAGGCTCCTCGGAGGTGCTCGGTCGTTCCGTCGTCGCCGACCGCCTGTGCGGTGGCGTCCTTCCAGGCCATCCAGCCGAGCAGCGCGCACTTGATCCGCGCGGGGTAGCGAGCGACGCCGGTGAACGCGACCGCGTCCTCCAGCACCTCCTCAGCACCTCCTCGAGCACGGCATCGGGTTGCGTCGCGCCCTTCGACTGCATCAGGGCGAGGAAACTCTCGTGGGTCTTCAGCGCCTGCTCCAACGGTCGCCCGACGACGAGGTCCGTCATGACCGACGTCGACGCCTGCGAGATCGAGCAGCCCATCGAGTCATAGGACACGTCGTCCACGACGGCGCCGGCGTCGGCTTCGGCCAGCCGCACTCGCAGCGTCACCTCGTCGCCGCACGTCGGGTTCACGTGGTGCACCTCGGCGTCGAACGGCTCCCGCAGCCCCCGCCGGTGCGGCGAGCGGTAGTGGTCGAGGATGATCTCCTGGTACATCGAGTCGGTGCTCACCTGCGTTGCCCCATCAGCCGAAGAACCTGCGGACGTGGTGCAGACCCTCGACGAGCGCGTCGATCTCGGCCGGCGTGGTGTAGACGTAGAACGACGCACGGGTGGTCGCCAGCACACCGAAGCGCTGACAGGTGGGCCGTGCGCAGTGGTGCCCGACCCGTACTGCGATGCCCCGCTCGTCGAGCAGCTGGCCGATGTCGTGGGGGTGGAGGTCGCCCAGCGCGAAGGAGACGGCGGCACCCCGGTCCACTGTCGACGCGGGCCCGATGATGCGCAGGGTGGGCACCTCGATCAACGCCTGCAGGGCGTACGCCGTAGTGGCGTGGTCGTGGGCAGCCACCTCGGCCATGCCGAGACCGGAGAGGTAGTCGACTGCCGCCCCCAGCGCGACCACCTGTGCGATCGGCGGTGTGCCCGCCTCGAACCGGTGCGGCGGCGGGGCAAACGTCGATTCGGTCAGCGCAACCGTCTCGATCATCTCGCCGCCGCCCAGGAACGGCGGCAGCGACGCGAGCAGGTCGTAGCGCCCCCAGAGCACGCCGATGCCCGTCGGGCCGCACATCTTGTGCCCGGTGAACGCGAGCAGGTCGACCTCGAGGGTGCGTACGTCGACGGGCAGGTGCGGCACGGACTGCGAAGCGTCCAGCATGACCAGCGCACCGACCTGACGGGCGCGGCGCACGATCACGTCGACCGGGTTGATCGTGCCGAGGATGTTCGACATGTGCACCAACGAGACGATCTTCGTGCGCTCAGTGAGCAGGTCGTCGAGCTCGTCGAGGTCGAGCCGGCCGTCGTCGGTGATGTGCAGCCAGCGCAGCGTCGCGCCGGTGCGTGAGCACAACAACTGCCACGGCACGATGTTGGAGTGGTGCTCCATCTCGGTAATGAGCACCTCGTCGCCGGGACCGACCCGCAGATCCCCGTCGGCGTAGGCCAACACGTTAGAGACGAGGTTGATGGCCTCCGAGCTGTTCTTGGTGAAGACGACCTCGCGCTCGTCGGCCGCTCCGATGAACCGGGCGACCTTCAACCGCGCGTTCTCGTAGGCTTCGGTGGCCTCTGCTCCCAAGGTGTGGATCGCCCTGGCGACGTTGGCGTTGTGTTGCTCGTAGAACTCGCGCTCGGTGTCGATGACCTGCTGCGGCTTCTGCGAGGTGTTGGAACTGTCCAGGTAGATCAGTGGCCTGCCGCCTGGCAGAACTCGCGACAGGATCGGGAAGTCCTTGCGGACGCGCTCGACGTCGAGTCCGCCGCTGATCGCGGGGTCGAGCGGTTCTACCAGCGGGCCGGGAGCCGTCATGCCGATGTCCGAGTTGTCAGGAAGCGCTCGTAGCCCTCGGCCTCGAGCTGGTCAGCGAGCTCGGCCCCGCCCTCCTCGACGATGCGGCCGTCGACGAAGACGTGCACGAAGTCGGGCTCGATGTAGCGCAGGATGCGCGTGTAGTGCGTGATGAGCAAGACGCCGACCTCGCCCGTCGTACGCACCCGGTTGACGCCTTCGGAGACCACCTTGAGCGCGTCGATGTCGAGACCGGAGTCGGTCTCGTCGAGGATCGCGACCTTGGGCTTGAGCAGCTCGAGCTGGAGGATCTCGTGGCGCTTCTTCTCGCCGCCCGAGAAGCCCTCGTTGACGTTGCGCTCGGCGAAGCTCGGGTCCATATCGAGCCGGGCCATCGCCCCCTTCTGCTCCTTGACCCAGTGCCGCAGCTTCGGCGCCTCGCCGCGCACCGCGGTGACGGACGAGCGCAGGAAGTTCGACACCGAGACGCCGGGCACCTCGACCGGGTACTGCATCGCGAGGAACAGGCCGGCCCGGGCGCGCTCGTCGACGCCCATCGCGAGGACGTCCTCGCCGTCGAGCGTCACGCTCCCGGAGGTGACCTCGTACTTGGGGTGGCCGGCGATCGAGTAGGCGAGCGTCGACTTGCCCGAGCCGTTCGGCCCCATGACCGCGTGGGTCTCACCTGCGCGAATGGTAAGGTCGACGCCGCGCAGGATCTCCTTGCTCTCGACGGCGACGTGCAGGTCCTCGATGACGAGGGTGGACAACTAGGACTCCATCTCCACGAGGACGTCGTCGCCCTCGACAATGACCGCGTAGGTGGGCACCGGCCTGTTCGCCGGCAGGGACGTGGGCTCGCCGGTCGCCAGGTCGAACTGCGACCCGTGCAGCCAGCACTCGATGAAGCCGTCCTCGACGTCGCCCTCGGACAGGCTGACGTCGGCGTGGGAGCACCGGTCGCCGATCGCATAGACGACGCCGCCGCTGCGCGCGACGCACACCGGGGTGCCGGATAGCTCGACCCGCAGAGCGCCCTCCTCGGGCAGGTCGGCGAGGGCGCAGGCCCGCAACCGCGTCACGCCCGCACCTCGGCCCTGACACCGGCGATGCCCGCGAGCTCCTCCTCGACGGCGGCGGTGAGCCGCTCCTCGAGCTCGGGCACGCCGATCTGCTGCAGGACCTCGGCGAAGAAGGCCCGCACGACCATCGCCCGCGCCTCGGCCTCTGGGATGCCGCGCGACATCAGGTAGAACAGCTGCGCCTCGTCGAAGCGGCCGGTGGCGCTGGCATGGCCGGCGCCGGCGATCTCCCCGGTCTCGATCTCGAGGTTCGGCACCGAGTCGGCCCGGCAGTCGTCGGACAGCAGCAGGTTCCGGTTGAGCTCGTAGGTGTCGGTGCCGGTCGCGGCCGCCCGGATGAGCACGTCGCCGACCCAGACGAAGTGCGCGTCCACGCCGTGCAGCGCGCCCTTGTAGGCAACCCGGCTGCGGCAGTCGCGCACCGCGTGGTCGACGAGCAGGCGGTGCTCGAGGTGCTGGCCGGCGTCGGCGAACGCGAGGCCGAGCAGCTCGGCGTCGCCGCCGGGCGCGGCGTACTCCACGGTCGGGGCGAGCCGGACCAGGTCGCCGCCGAGGGTCACGACGACGCTCCGGTACCGGGCGTCGCGGCCGAGCCGGGCGGCCTGCGCGCCGAGGTGGACGGCGTCGCGCTGCCAGTCCTGCAGGCTCACCAGCGTGAGCTGCGCGCCGTCGCCGACGCGCACCTCGACCCCGCCGGCGTACACGGCCGAGCCGGTGTGCTCGAGCACGACGACGGCGCTGGCCTGCTCCTCCACGTCGACGACGAGGTGCCCGTACGCCGTCCCGCCCGCGCCGTGCAGCCGGACCGTCGTCGGCCCGCTCACGGCCAGCCCGCGGGGCACCCGCACGACCGTGACCTCGGGCGCGTCGCGCAGCGCCTGCGCGACGACCCGGTCGGCCGGGCGCAGCACACTGCCGACCAGCGGGTCGTCGGCGGCGGTGGTGCCCACCTCGACGCCCTCGGCCGTGTCGACCTCGACGGTCACCTTGCCATCGGCGGGCACGCCGCGGTGCAGCCCGCGCAGCCGATCGAGCGGCGTGAAGCGCCACTGCTCCTCGCGCCCGGTGACGGCCGGGAAGGCCTCGGGGTCGCGCGAGGTGAACCGCTGCGCCGCGGTCGCGACAGGGGCGCCGGTGGTCGCCGCCGCCTTCGTCGTCCCGCCGGAGGCCGCCGCGGCCTTGCGCGCCTCGGCCTCCTGCGCGAGCGCGGCCTGCATCCCCTGGCCGCTGCCGGTGGGAGCCGGGTCAGCCAACGGAGCCCTCCATCTGCAGCTCGATGAGCCGGTTGAGCTCGAGCGCATACTCCATCGGGAGCTCCTTGGCGACGGGCTCGACGAAGCCGCGCACGACCATCGCCATCGCCTCGTCCTCGGCGAGGCCCCGGCTCATCAGGTAGAAGAGCTGATCCTCACCGATCTTGGACACCGTGGCCTCGTGGCCCATCGTCACGTCGTCCTCGCGGATGTCGACGTACGGGTAGGTGTCGCTGCGGCTGACCGTGTCGACGAGCAGCGCGTCGCACAGCACGTTGCTCTTGGAGCCGTGCGCGCCCTCCTGCACCTGCACCAGCCCGCGGTACGACGTCCGGCCGCCGCCGCGCGCCACCGACTTGCTGACGATGTTGCTTGACGTGTTCGGCGCGGCGTGGACCATCTTGGCGCCGGCGTCCTGGTGCTGGCCGGGGCCGGCGAAGGCGATCGACAGCGTCTCGCCGGTGGCCCGCTCGCCGAGCAGGTAGCAGGCCGGGTACTTCATCGTCACCTTGGAGCCGATGTTTCCGTCGATCCACTCCATGCGGCCGCCCTCGTGCACGGCGGTGCGCTTGGTGACCAGGTTGTAGACGTTGTTCGACCAGTTCTGGATGGTCGTGTAGCGGACGTGCGCGTCCTTCTTGACGATGATCTCGACGACCGCGCTGTGCAGCGAGTCGGAGGAGTAGATCGGCGCGGTGCAGCCCTCGACGTAGTGCACGCTCGAGCCCTCGTCGGCGATGATCAGCGTCCGCTCGAACTGGCCCATGTTCTCCGTGTTGATGCGGAAGTAGGCCTGCAGCGGAATGTCGACCTTCACGCCCTTCGGCACGTAGATGAACGAGCCGCCGGACCAGACCGCCGTGTTGAGCGCGGCGAACTTGTTGTCACCGACCGGGATGACGGAGCCGAAGTACTCGCGGAACAGCTCGGGCTGCTCCTTGAGCGCGGTGTCGGTGTCCAGGAACAGGACGCCCTTCTCCTCGAGGTCCTGCCGGATCGAGTGGTAGACGACCTCGGACTCGTACTGCGCGGCGACGCCGGCCACCAGGCGCTGCTTCTCCGCCTCGGGGATGCCGAGCTTGTCGTAGGTGCTCTTGATGTCTTCGGGCAGGTCCTCCCACGAGGTGGCCTGCTTCTCCGACGTGCGCACGAAGTACTTGATGTTGTTGAAGTCGATGCCCCCGAGGTCCGAGCCCCAGGCCGGCATGGGCTTCTTGCCGAACAGCTTCAGGCCCTTGAGGCGCATGGCGAGCATCCACTCGGGCTCGCCCTTCTTGGCCGAGATGTCGCGCACGACCTCCTCGGACAGGCCCCGCTTGGCGGCGGCACCCGCCGCGTCGGAGTCGGCCCAGCCGAACTCGTAGCCGCCGATGCCGAGCGTGTCGATCGTGGTCATGCGGAGTGCCTCCCAGCAGGGACGAAGGTGGTGCACACGCCGTCGCCGTGGGCGATCGTCGCGAGTCTTTGGACGTGCACGCCGAGCAGCCGGCCCAGTGCGGCGGTCTCGGCGTCGCACAGCTGCGGGAACTCCGCAGCGACGTGCTGCACGGGGCAGTGGTGCTGGCACAGCTGCACGCCGCGGACCTGCTGATCGCCGAGCGGCGTGTCGCGCGGGCTCGTGGTGGCGGCGTACCCGTCGGCGGACAGCGCACCCGCGAGCGCGGCCGGGCGGTCGGCGGCGCCCTCGACCTGCTCGCGGTAGCGGCGCTCGAGGTCGGCGCCCCGGGCGGTCGCGAAGGCCTGCACCGCCTCCGGACCGGCCGCGTCGCCGAGGAAGCGCAGCGCCGCGGCCGCGAGGTCGTCGTACGC
>JALYMN010000409.1 GCA_030773675.1 Actinomycetota bacterium | reverse complement strand
GGCGCAACCCCGACACGACCAAGCACCGTGCCCTCACCCAACTCCGGCAACTCGGCTACGACGTCACGCTCACGTCGCTCCCCGCCACCGGCTGAGCCGACCACCTCGGGCCATCTTCATGTCAGGCGCTCCTCCAGCCGGACGAGCACCTCGTCGCCCTCCTGCTTGCCGATCGCGCGGCGCAGGTCGGCCTTGACCGGGAGCTTGTGCGTCCCGTCGCCGAGCGCCATGAACGCGCTGCGGAACGGCCGGCCGTCGATCGTGCCGCGCACCTGAACCAGCCCGCGGGTGCCGAACAGCTCGGCCGAGCCGGGCAGCACGACGTAGGTCCAGCCGCCCTCGCTCGAGCTCTTCTGCAGCACCGCCGTGAACTGGGTCTCCGGGAACTGCGTGTCCATGTCTGCCTCCTCGAGGACATGTCACGAGGTCAGACGCACGCGACGGAACGGACTCATCGGCGCCGCCTCGCTGCCTGCGCGAGCCGTCCGGGTGCCGGGCGTCAGCCGTGCATGACCTGCACGTCCGGGCGGACGGCGAGCACCCGGGCGACGAGCAGGTCGGCGACCCGGTCGCGCAGCCCGGCCAGCCGCCCGGAGCGGACTAACCGCAGCGGGCCGGCGAGACGAGGACTGCGCACGTCGCCGAGCGACAGGCCGACGTACTCACGCGGGTCGAGCAGGCACACCTCGACGTCGCCGTCCGACGCGTGCAGCGTGAGGCGCCCGGCCCGGACCCAGCGGGTCAGCCGCTGCACGGCGAGCGTCCGGCGCACCGGCGGGCGGCCGCTGCGCAGCACCACCTCCCCGCCGGTGCAGCGCCCCCCGACGAGCCGGTCGCTCGCGTCCCAGCCCAGCAGCTCCAGCGGCAGAAGGGGCCCGGCGTCGGCCTGGTCGGGCTGGTCGGGAGCGAGTGGCGGGCTGCCGACGTAGTGAACACGTTCGCGAAGGTGCTTGTCGCCGCCGCGCTCGTGGGAGCTTCCGGTCAGGACGGCCGCCGGGCCGGTGCCGGGCAGCACGACGCGGGGCACCGGTCGTGCGTCGCCACCCCGCCGTGGTCGGCCAGCTCGTCCGGTGCAGTCATCCGCTCGGCCAGGAGGTCCCGGAGCATGGCGACGAAGGCGGGCGCCGTCCCGACCGTGGCAGCCCGCTTCGCGACCAGGCCGGGCAGCCCGGTGACCCGCTGCTGCGCCTGGACGTCGAGGTCGTAGAGCACCTCCACGTGGTCGCTGGTGAAGCCGATCGGCACCATCACGACCTCACGCACGCCCTCGGCGTGCAGCAGCGCGATGCGGTCCCCGACGTCCGGCTCGAGCCACGGCACCTGCGGCGGGCCGCTGCGCGACTGGTAGACGAGCTCCCAGCGATGCCCGGCGCCGAGCCGTCCGACCACGGACGCCGCCACCTGCCGCAGGGCGCGCTCGTAGCCGTCGCCGTCCGGGCCGCTGCTGCGCGCCATCGCGGTCGGGATCGAGTGCGCGGTGAACAGCAGCACGGCGTCCGGTCCCGGCGCCGTCGCCCGCACCGCCTGGGTGACCGGGTCGAGGAAGCCGTCCTCGGCCCAGTAGTGCCGCACCTTGGTGACGAGCGGCGCGCCCTCGCCCACCTCGGCCTGAGCCCTGGTCCAGTCCTCGCGGTACTGCCGGCAGCCCGAGTAGGAGGGGAACGCGCTCGTCACGACGGCGAGGGCGTGCCGCACTCCGTCGCCGCGCATCTGCCGCAGCGTGTCGGCCAGATAGGGACGCCAGTTGCGGTTGCCCCAGTACACCGGGACGGCCGGCCCGCGCTCCGCGAGCTCGGCCTCGAGCGCCGCCCGCAGCGCCCGGCACTGCTCGTTGATGGGGCTGACCCCGCCGAACAGGTCGAGGTAGTGCGAGCCGACCTCGCGCAGCCGTTCTTCCGGGACGTCGCGGCCCCGAGTGACGTTCTGGAGGAAGGGAACGACGTCGTCCGGCCCCTCGGGCCCGCCGAACGACACCAGCAGCACCGCGTCGACCGGGGGCGCGCAGGCCGGACGGTCGTCGAGCCCGGGCAGGGCGGTCACACGCACGACGCAAGTCTCCCGTCGTCAGCGCCTCCACGCACCCGGGCGGCGCTGACGGCGCGCCCCTTCTGAGCCAGCCGCTCCCGCCCGGCCGCGACTCGGTCGGGAGGCAAGACGTCGATCACTCACTCATCCGTCCTCGAGCGGGCGGCACGGGTCGACCCGCGGCGGGCCTCAGCCGCCGACCCTCGACCGGCGTCAGTGACCTGCCCGAACAGCCGCATGCACCCGGGAGGCACCGGTGCCTCGTGCTCAGGGAGGTGGGTCGACGTCGCCAGGGCTCAGCCAGGGGAGGTGCAGGTCGTTGAGGTTGATCTTGCCGAGGTGCCAGAGGACGTGATGCCGGCGGCAGAGCAGGCACAGATTGTCCAGCTCGGTCGGGCCGCCGTCGTCGCGGGCGGTGAGGTGGTGGCCGTCGCACATGGCGGGGGGTCGGGTGCAGCCGCGGGCGGCGCAGCCGAGGTCGCGGGCGGCGAGCGCGCGGCGTTGGGTGGGGGTGATCTCGTCGCGGAGCGCTTCGAGGCTGCGGACTTGTCCGGTGGTGTCGGAGCAGGACGCGGGTGATGCGGGCGTCGCAGAGCACGGTCTCGATCCGGGCGCGGGTCTGCGGGCCGGTCCACGCGGCGACCGCGCAGGCGTGCCCGGCTGGCGGGACGGTGGCTGGGCGTGCCGCCGCGCCGCTCGCCCTGCTGCTGCCGG
>JALYMN010000408.1 GCA_030773675.1 Actinomycetota bacterium | reverse complement strand
GTCCAGCCCGTCGGCGCCGCGCCGCGGTCGCTGCCCCGCGTCGTGCTCAGCGCGGCCTCCGTGACCGACGCGCGCCCGGGTCCGGAGGGGGTGCTGCGGGTCCGCACCCGCGTGCAGGGCGTCCCGGACGCGCTGCTGCTCTCGCTGCGCGTGGACCTGCCGGGCAGCGCGGTCGTGCTCGACCCCCTGCCCGACGGGCTCTCGGCCTCCGGGGCGGCGGAGGTGCGCTTCGCGCTGCTGCCGCGCTGTCCGCACGGCGTCCGGGGCCTCGCCCAGGGTGCGCTCGTCGCGGTGGTGGGTCGACCGGGCACGGAGCGGACGCGGCAGGTGCGTGTCCGGCTGGAGCCCGGCGCCCTCGTCGAGGCCGTCCGGCGGAGATGCGGCACGGGCTCGAGCCCGGACGGGCTCGACGGGCTGATTGTGCGCCCCGTCGCCGACGCGCCCCCGGGAGTGCTGCGCACCGCCCTGACGGTGCTCGCCCCGGGCGCGCAGCCCGTCACCGTGCTCGGCGTCGAACCGGGACCCGGGCTGCGGGCCGAGGTGCGCACCCCGCTCCCGCTCCTGCTCGAGCCGGGCGCACCGGCGGTGCGGCTCGTCGTCGACCTGGTCGGGAAGGGCTGCGGCGGCGCGCCGGACACCCCGCCGTACCTCGTCCGGCTCACCGGCGGACGCACGGCGGTCCCGTCCGCGGACGACGCGCTGCGCCGCCGGCTGGACGCCGTGCGTCCCTACCGCTGCACGACGTCGTGAGCGGCGACGTCCGGGCGCGGCGATGCACGGCATCCGCGCCGGACACCGACGGCCGGCCACGCGCAGGTGACCGGCCGTCGGGCCGCGCGCCTGCTAGGCCGGGCTCAGTCCCTGCTTGACGGCGGCGCCGACCTGCGTGGCCCGGGTCGCCTGGTGGGCGATCGCCTGCAGCTCGAGGTCGCCGGGCGGGTTGGCGCCGTTCGCGCTGGTGTGGGAGGTCCCGTAGGGGTTGCCCTCCTGGAACTTGATCGGGTCGGTGTAGCCAGGGGCGACGACGATGCCGCCGAAGTGGTGCACGGTGTTGTAGAGCGCAAGCAGGGTCGACTCGTGCCCGCCGTGGGCGGTGCCGACCGAGACGAAGCCGCTGTAGACCTTGTTCGCCAGCTTGCCCTGCGCCCACAGGCCGCCGAGGGTGTCGATGTACTGCTTGAGCTGGGCGGAGAGGTTGCCGTAGCGGGTCGGCGTGCCGAACAGCACCACGTCCGCCCAGTCGATGTCGTCGGCGCTCGCCTCGGTGACGTCCTGGGTCTCGAGCCGGTGCCTGCTCCAGCCCTCGTTGGAGGCGATGGCCTCCTCGGGAGCGAGCTCGTGCACCTTGCGCAGGCGCACCTCGGCGCCGGCCTTCTCGGCGGCCTCGGCCGCGGCGCGCGCGAGCTGGTACACGCTGCCGGTGGCGCTGTAGTAGATGACGGCGACCTTGACGTCGGCCATGAAGTCCTCCTGAGCAGTAGTTGCGCGTTCAACCACAGTACCCGGAGAGCTTGAAGCCGCAAGCGTCCCAGGCGTCGGCGCCGTCCCCGCCCTCCGGCGTCGGCTGCAGGGCGCCCCGGGAACAGCCTGCACCTGGACGCCGTTGCCGGGGTCCGACCGACCTCCAGGAGGGGATCATGAGCCGCACGCTCGAGCCGGCCGTCGACGTCCGCCGCAGCGAGCAGCGCTACGCCACCTGTCTGTCCTGGCTGGACTCCTCCCACTCGTTCTCGTTCGGCCAGCACTACGACCCGGCGAACACCGGGCACGGACTGCTGCTCGTCAACAACGACGACGTCGTCCGGCCGGGCTCCGGGTTCGAGACCCACCCGCACCGCGACATGGAGATCGTCACCTGGGTGCTGCAGGGCTCGCTCGTGCACCAGGACTCCACCGGGCACTCCGGCGTGATCTACCCCGGGCTGGCGCAGCGGATGACGGCAGGCCGCGGCATCCTGCACTCCGAGAAGAACGACGCGTACCGGCTGCAGGCCGACCGCGCCGAGGAGCCGGTGCACTTCGTGCAGATGTGGGTCGTCCCGGACGAGAGCGGCGTCGCGCCCGGCTACGAGCAGCTCGAGATCGAGGACGCGCTGCTCGCCGGCGGTCTCGTGCCGGTAGCCTCCGGAATGCCCGAGCACGACGGCGCCTCTGCGATCCGCATCCGCAACCGGCACGCCGCCCTGTACGCCGCCCGGCTGCAGCCCGGGGCGGGCGTGCAGCTGCCGGAGGCGCCGTACCTGCACCTGTTCGTGCCGCGCGGCGCGGTCGAGCTCGAGGGGGCGGGGCGGATCGGGACGGGCGACGCCGTCCGTTTCACCGCGACAGGGGGACAGCGGGTGACCGCCGTCGACCCGGCCGAGGTGCTCGTGTGGGAGATGCACGCGGCGCTCGGCTGAGCGGACGCGCTGCGGAGGTTCCGTGCCGGTGGAGCGGGCCGGATCCTCCGCCCGCTCAGAGCCAGCTCTCCTGCACCTCGAGCGTCGTGCGGTCCATCGCCGCGAGCAGGTCGAGCATCGGCCCCGTCTTCGGCAGCTCGTAGCGGAAGAAGAACCGCCCCGCCGCCCGCTTGCCGTCGTAGAAGTCGCCGGCGCGGCCCTGCGCGGCGAGCAGCTGCTCCAGCCACAGCCACGCCACCACGACGTGCCCGACCGCCTCGAGGTAGACCGTCGCCTGGGCCAGCACCGCCTCGACGTCGCCGGTGGCCCACATCGCCGCCGTGACCTCGACCACCCGGTCCACGCTCGCCTGCAGCTGCGCGCCGAGCTCGGCCAGCTCACTGGTGGCCCGTGAAGCCGTCGCCGTCACCGTCTCGTGCAGCAGCCGCAGCCCGGCGCCGTCCTGCATCACCACCTTGCGCCCGAGCAGGTCGAGCGCCTGGATGCTGTGGGTGCCCTCGTGGATGGGGTTCAGCCGGTTGTCGCGGTAGTGCTGCTCGACGTCGTACTCCCGGGTGTAGCCGTAGCCGCCGTGCACCTGGATCGCCAGGCTGTTCGCCTCGAGGCACCACTGCGACGGCCAGCTCTTCGCGACCGGGGTGAGCGTGTCGAGCATCAGGTGCGCCCGCTCGCGGTCCTCCGCCGTCTCGCCCGTGCGCTCCTCGTCGAGCAGCCGGGCGCAGTACAGGACGAGCGCGAGCGCCCCCTCGACGTAGCTCTTCTGCGCGAGCAGCATCCGCCGGACGTCGGGGTGCCGGACGATCGGCACCTGCGGACTGGTCGGGTCCTTCGCGGTGACCGGGCGGCCCTGCGGGCGCTCCTTGGCGTACCGCAGCGACTTGAGGTAGCCCGCGTAGCCGAGCGCCGTCGCGCCGGAGCCGACGCCGACGCGAGCCTCGTTCATCATGTGGAACATGTAGGTGAGGCCGCGGTCGCGCTCGCCGACGAGGTAGGCGACAGCACCGGGCCGGCCCCCCGGCCTGTACCGGCCCTCCCCGAAGCCGAGCACGGTGTTGACCGTCCCGCGGTAGCCCATCTTGTGGTTGAGCCCGACGAGGACGACGTCGTTGCGGTCGCCGAGCGCGCCGTCCGGCTGCACGAGGTGCTTGGGGACGACGAACAGACTGATGCCCTTGACGCCCGGCGGTGAGCCGGGCACCCGGGCGAGCACGAGGTGGACGATGTTCTCGCTCAGCTCGTGGTCGCCCGCGCTGATCCACATCTTGCTGCCGAAGAGCCGGTAAGTCCCGTCGTCCTGCGGCTCGGCCCGGGTCGCGACGTCGGCGAGCGAGCTGCCCGCCTGCGGCTCGGACAGGCACATCGTGCCGAAGAAGCGCCCCTCGACCATCGGCCGCACCCAGGTGTCGACCTGCTCGGGCGTGCCGTGCTCGAGCAGCAGGTTGGCGTTGCCGATGGTGAGGAAGGGGTAGCTGCTCGTGCCGACATTGGCGGCCTGGAACCACGCGAAGCAGGCGCCCGTCAGCACGGCGGGCAGCTGCATCCCGCCGACGCGCTCGTCCATGCTGCTAGCGACCAGCCCCGTGCGGGCGAACACGTCGAGCGCGGCCTTCACCTCCGGCACCAGGTGCACCCGCTCGCCGTCGAACATCGGCTCCTGGGCGTCGCTCGTCTTGTTGTGCGGCGCGAAGTGCTCGGTCGCGACCTGCTCGGCGAGGTCGAGGACGTCGTCGAAGGTCTCCCGCGAGTGCTCGGCGTGCCGCGGCCGCTTGCACAGCAGCTCGACGTCCAGCCACTCGTACAGCAGGAAGTCCAGGTCGCGCCGGGACAGCAGCAGGGACGGCATGCGGCCAGCGTAGGAGGGCAGGGCGCACGGGTGACCCGCACCGAAAGGCCCCCCTCGACGCGCAGCCGCGTGCTGCTGCCCGCCGCCGTGCTCGGCCTCGGGCTCGGCGCCTTCGCCGACGGGATCGTGCTGCACCAGGTGCTGCAGTGGCACCACCTGGTCAGCGCGCGCGAGCCGAGCGACAGCGTCGCCGGGCTCGAGCTCAACACGCTCGCGGACGGGCTGTTCCACGTGGCGGCGTGGGCCGTGGTCGCCGGCGCCCTGGCGTGGCTGTGGACGCGCCGCGGCGAGCTCCCCGGCGTCCCCGGCCGGGCGCTGGTCGGAGCGGCGCTGGTCGGGTGGGGCACGTTCCACGTCGTCGACCAGGTCCTGTTCCACCTGCTGCTGGAGGCGCACCACATCCGCCCGGGCGAGCACGAGCAGCTCTACGACTGGGGCTACACAGCGCTCGGCGTGCTGATGGTCGCGGCCGGCCTGGCCCTGTCCTCCCGCATGCAGGAGGACGTAGCGTCCGGCCGGTGAGCACTCCGCCCGAGATCCCTCCCGCACCGTCCGCGACGCAGCTGGGCCTGGACGCCGATGCCGCGGCGTACCTCGAGCGCCTGCGCGCCGCGGGGGCACCGCCGATGTACACGCTGACGCCGGAGCAGGTCCGCGCGGGCTTCGCCGCCACCGCGGCGACAGTGGGCCACGAGGGCGAGCCGGTCGCCGAGGTGCACGACGCCGACGCGGACGGCGTGCCGGTGCGGGTCTACCGGCCCGAGGGCGCGCAGGGCGTGGTGGTCTACCTGCACGGCGGCGGCTGGGTCGTCGGCACGCTGGACAACTACGACCACGTCTGCCGGGCGCTCGCGGCGTCGTCCGGCAGCACGGTCGTGTCGGTCGACTACGACCTGGCGCCGGAGGCTCGGCACCCCGCGGCCGTGCTCCAGGGCGAGCGGGCGCTGCGCTGGGCGACGGGCCTGCCGGGCGGCGACCGGCTCGCGGTGGCGGGCGACAGCGCCGGGGGGCAC
>JALYMN010000407.1 GCA_030773675.1 Actinomycetota bacterium | reverse complement strand
CCCGCTGCCCGGACGTGTTCGAGCCCTGCCCCCGGGTCGACCCCGCCCTGCAGCCGACCCGCGATGGTCCGCTCGCCGCCTGCCACCTGCACGGCGTCGTCGGCACGCCGGTCGAGCCGGACCTGCCGGCGTCCGGACGGCCGGACGAGCAGGCAGCCGCGAGCGCGGGGTAGCCGGTGCTGAAGCGGAGCGCGGGACTGCTGCTGTGGCGGCGGCGGCCGGACGGCGTCGAGGTCCTGCTCGGGCACCCGGGCGGGCCGCTGTTCGCCCGCAGGGACGACGGCGTGTGGAGCGTGCCCAAGGGCGAGTACCCGGCCGACGAGCCGCCGCTGGAGGCGGCGTACCGGGAGTTCGCCGAGGAGCTCGGCACCGCTCCCCCCGACGGCCACCCGGTGCACCTCGGCGACGTCGTGCTGAGGAGCGGCAAGGTGGTCACCGTGTTCGCGCAGGAGGGCGACCTCGACCCGGCCGAGGCGCACAGCAACCTGTTCACGATGGAGTGGCCACCGCGCTCCGGGCAGCTGCGGCAGTTCCCCGAGCTCGACCGGGTCGGCTGGTTCGACCTCCCGACCGCCCGGGTCAAGCTCGCCGAGCGGCAGCGGCCGTTCCTCGACCGGCTCGCCGCCGCCGTGCACGGAGGCTGACGCCGGCGCTCCCGAAGGTCCCGACCCCGATGGGGGAGGGCGGCGGTCGGGCACGAACCTGACAGACCCGTGCGAGTGCTCGCCAGGCATCGCCCGTTGCTGGCAGGCTGTCCGGAACAGGACAGGGCGGCTTCCGCATGACCGAGATGCCGCAGGACGCGGCACGGAGCCTGATCCGTGCCGACCGACGTCCGGGGAGACCCGAGTGGCCGACGCTCGCACCGCCGACCGCGTGCCGGCGCTGGTGTCCGTGGAGTGGCTGCGCGACCGGCTCGAGGACCCGCAGGTGCTCCCTGTCGAGGTCAGCAACGACGCGTGGACCTACTACCGCCGCCTACGCCTACTGGCTGCTGCGCTACTACCAGCACGCCCGGGTCAGCCTGCTCAACGGCGGCCGGGCGGCCTGGGTCGCCGCGCACGCGCCGGTGACGCACGACGTCCCGCAGCGCGCACCCCGGGTGTACCGCAGCCCCGGGCCGGAGCCGGGCGTCCGCCTGCTCCGCGACGAGGTCCTCGCCCGCTTCGTCGCCCCGCCGGCGGGACGTCCCCTGCTGGACTGTCGCGTGCCGACGTCTTCGCCGGGCTGCCGGGGCAGACGGAGGCGGACCTGCCCGTCCCCGGGCACCGGTTGCCCGGGCACATCCCGGGGGCGGTCAACCTCCCCGCCGCAGCCGTGCTCCACCCGGTCACCGGGCGCTTCCGCGCCCACGAGGAGCTGCGCCGCCTGTTCGCCGCGGCCGGCGTGCGTCAGGCCGCGAAGTCGCCTTCTACTGCTCGGCCGGCGCCGGTAGCACTCTGCCCTGGTTCGCGCTGATCGAGCTGCTCCAGCACCGGCCCGGCCGCATCTACGACGGCGGCTGGACGGAGTACGGAAGTCTCGTAGCAGTGCCAACCGCTCGCTGAGCTGTGCCGAACCGTTCGTCGCTGAGTCCTCAAGCAGTGACTGTACGTGTCCGAATGGCTGCAAGGGGGTGCGAACTGCTGGACAAGCCAAGTAACCTGCCCCCCAACACGCCTCCCGCACCCCCTCCCGGGGCCGGCCGACCGTCGGAGCTCCCATGAAGCACGTGCGCCGCGCAGGACGCGCCGCTCGGACCTCGCTGCTCGCGCTCGTCGCCCTCGCCGCGCCGGTGATCGCGGGGGCGGCGGCCCCGGCGGTCGCCGCTCCGGTCGCGGTCGACTCCCGCCCGACCGCCGACGCGCCCTGGCTGCTGAGCGTCCGGCAGGGCGCTCTCCCCCAGGCCGAGGCCGCGGTCCGCCGCTCCGGGGGCACGGTCAGCGACCGGATGCCCGCCCTGTCGGTGCTCGCCGTCCGGCTCGACGTGCGCGACCTGCCGCGGGTGCTCGCGCACCCGACCGTGCTCGGCGCGCGCGAGGACAGCCCGGTGCGGGTCATGGCGGACGGCGACCGGCCGGCGCCGACCAAGAACGTCTACCGCGACGAGATCCGGGCGGACGACGTCGCCGACAGCGGCGCGACCGGCAAGGGCGTCACCGTCGCCCTCATCGACACGGGTGTCGCGCAGGTGCCGCAGCTGGCCTCGCGCCTGGTCCCCGTCACCGACGCCGCGGGCAACACGGTCTCGTGCGCCAACTTCACCAGCGACCCCTGCGGCGACCAGTACGGGCACGGCACGTTCCTGGCCGGCCTCATCACGGGTGACGGCAGCGGACCGACGTCCGGGACCGCCTTCCGCGGGATGAGCCAGGCCCGGGTGCTCGACGTGAAGATCGCCGGAGCGGCCGCCAGCGCCAGCACGAGCACGTTGCTCGCCGCGCTGCAGTGGGTCGTGGCGCACAGGGACACCTACAGCATCGACGTGCTCAACCTGTCACTCGGGACGCCGTCCGGGCAGTCCTGGCGGGTCGACCCGCTCAACCACGCCGTGGAGCGCGCGGTCGACGCCGGCATCACGACGGTCGTCTCGGCCGGCAACACGGGTCCGGAGCCCCAGACGGTGACCAAGCCGGGTGACGATCCCTTCGTCATCACCGTCGGCGCGGCGGACGACCGCGGCACGCCCGGGCGCGAGGACGATCTGATCCCCCGCTTCACCGCACAGGGCCCGACGAAGGCCGACGGGCTCGCCAAGCCCGACCTCGTCGCCCCCGGGGCGCGCTTGATCAGCCTTCGCGCGCCGGGCTCGGTCGTCGAGCAGAACATCCCGGGCGGAGTCGACAGCGCGTACCGCCGCGGGTCGGGCACCTCGATGGCCGCCGCGGTCGTGTCCGGCGCCGCGGCCCAGATCCTCTCCGCGCGTCCGGAGCTGACCCCTGCCGAGGTCAAGGCCGCGCTCGTGCGCACCGCCACTCCGATGAACGGGCAGTCGGAGACGGTCACCGGAGCCGGGCTCGTCGACGTCGTCGCCGCACTCGCCTACGACGGCCCTCCGGCGCCGCAGCCAGCCGAGCGCAGCGCGGGCACCGGCTCGCTGCAGGACAGCAGCGGCGGCCTGGTCTTCTCGCTGACCGAGCCCGACCCGCTGACGGGCGCTCTCACCGCGGACCTCGGTCTGGTGCTGGACCAGGCGGCGTACCTGGCGGACATCTCCTGGACCAAGGACGGCTGGAACGCCGGGCAGTTCGCGAGCAC
>JALYMN010000406.1 GCA_030773675.1 Actinomycetota bacterium | reverse complement strand
ACGGTCGCCGCCCGGCAGGCCCGACCACGGCGCCAGGCCGTTGTCGCTGCCCACGACGTGGACGCTGGCGACGACGACGCGGCCGCGCATGAACCGCACGTTCTCCACATGCGCCCCGTGCTGCGGGTCGGCCGCCTGCGACGACACGTCGGCGAGCCGGCCGCCGAGGGTGCGCCCGGGCTCGGCGAACAGCGTCCGGCGCACGGCGTCGAGCCGGTCGAGCGGGAGGTACCGCCGGCCTGCGGACCGGTGGCAGTCGGTCCACTCGTTGTCCCCGGGCGTCAGCACGAGCGGGTCGTCGAACCTGGCGAACAGCGCGGCGACGTCGGCGAGGACGGCGTCGTCGCAGGGCGTCGCGCCGTCCTTGACGTCGCCCGCGTGCAGCACCAGTCGCACGAGCGGGTCGTCGTCGACGGCCCGGACGAGCGCGGGGAACTGCCGCCGCTGCTCCGGTCCGTAGGGCGTGTCGCCGAGCACCGCGACCTCCAGCGCGCGTCGCGCGAGTCCGGCTCGGGGACCTGTGCGGACGGGCGCAGCGCCAGGCCGACGGCGGCGACGAGCGCGAGCGCTCCGACGGCGGCGGCGGTCAGCAGTGCGCGGCGCACCAGGACTCCCTGCCCAGGCTCACCAGGAGTCGGCCGCGCCCTCGCCCTGCGCCGGCGGGCCGTCGTCCGACCCGCCCGCGACCGGCTGGTCGGCCGGGTCCTCCGTCAACCCGGCGGCGGGCGCCCGGGTGAACTCCTGACCGGACCGCCCGCCGGACGACGGTGCGCCCGCGTCGCGGACCCCGGCGACCTCCTCCTCGGGCCGCGGCTGCGCGTCCGGATCGGCGGCGACGGGCTCGAGCTCGTGGTCGGGCTGCTCGCTCATGCCGCAGCCGTTCCCCCGGACGCGCCGCCGCACCACCCGGACGCACCGCCGCACCACCCGAACGCCCGACCCGGCGGCGCCCGGTCCGGCCCTACTGTCCCTGCATGCGCAGCGTCGTGACCGGTGGTGCCGGGTTCCTGGGCAGTCACCTGTGCGAGCGGCTGCTCGACGACGGCGACGAGGTGCTGGCGCTGGACAACTTCCTCACCGGCACGCCGGCCAACGTCGAGCACCTGCTCGGCCGGCCGGGGTTCCGGCTGCTCAAGGTGGACGTGACGGAGTACGTGCACGTGCCCGGTCCGGTCGACCGGGTGCTGCACTTCGCCTCGCCGGCCTCGCCCATCGACTACCTGCAGCTGCCGATCGAGACGCTCAAGGTGGGCTCGATCGGGACGCTGCACGCGCTCGGCCTGGCCAAGGAGAAGGGCGCCCGGTTCCTGCTCGCCAGCACCAGCGAGACGTACGGCGATCCGCAGGTGCACCCGCAGCCGGAGACGTACTGGGGCCACGTCAACCCGGTCGGCCCGCGCGGTGTCTACGACGAGGCCAAGCGGTACGCCGAGGCGCTCACCATGGCCTACCGGCGCACGCACGGCGTCGACACCGCGATCGTGCGGATCTTCAACACGCACGGTCCGCGGATGCGGCCGAACGACGGCCGGGCGATCCCCGCCTTCGCCACCCAGGCGCTGGCGGGTGAGCCGATCACGGTGGCGGGTGACGGCAGCCAGACCCGTTCGATCATCTACGTCGACGACCTGATCGAGGGGATCGTGCGGTTGCTGGACAGCGACCTGCCGGGACCGCTGAACATCGGCAATCCGCACGAGACGTCGGTGCTGCACATCGCCGAGACGATCAGGCGGCTGACCGGCAGCAGCAGCGAGATCGTCTTCATCCCTCGCCCGGTGGACGATCCGTGCGTGCGTCAGCCCGACATCACTCTCGCCCGCACCGCCCTGGGCTGGGAGCCGCAGGTCGGGTTCGAGGACGGCCTCGCCCGCACCATCACATGGTTCGAGAAGGGCCGGGCCGACTGACGACGGGGTCGCGCCCGCCGGCCGTCCGGCTCCCCTCATGGACAGGGCACAGATCGCGGCTGCATGGCATCCTGCGTCACCGCCCTGGCCCGGACAGGAGTCCCCCGGCATGCGCAGACCCGCCTCCGCCGCCGCCTCGACCGTCGCCGCGCTCGCCGTCCTCCTCGCCGGGGCACCGGCGCACGCGGCGGGCGGCAGCTACGTCGCGCTCGGCGACTCCTACTCGTCCGGCACCGGCACGCGCGCCTACATCGACGACGGCACCACCTGCCAGCGCTCGGTCTACGCCTACCCGTCCCTCGTCGCGAGCAGCAGGGGCTACGCGCTGAACTTCCGGGCCTGTTCGGGCGCGCGGACTTCGGACGTCGCCTCCCTGCAGCTCGACGCGCTCGGTGCCGGCACGACCCACGTCTCGCTCACCGTCGGCGGCAACGACGCCGGCTTCGCCGACGTGCTGACCGAGTGCGCCAAACCGTCCTGGGCGAGCAACTGCGGCGCCGCGATCGACCGGGCGGTCAGCTTCATCAAGACGACGCTCCCCGGCCGGTTGAGCAGCCTGTACTCCTCCGTCCGGAGCCGCGCCCCGCAGGCCCGCGTCGTCATCGGCGGCTACCCGCGGCTGTTCAACGGTGAGGACTGCAACGCCTTCACCTGGTTCTCCCCCACCGAGATGACGCGGCTCAACGCCGCCGCGGACCTGCTGAACAGCAGGCTGAAGACCGCCGCCGAGGGAGCGGGCTTCACGTTCAGCGACCCGACGTCGGGGTTCGTCGGGCACGCGGTCTGCGCCGACGTCGAGTGGGTCAACGGGCTGTCCAGCCCGACGTCGGAGTCGTACCACCCGAACCGGCCCGGGCACTCCTCGGGCTACACCCCGCTCGTCGGCGGGGCGTTGACCGGCTCGACGGTGGCCGTGAGCGCGACGACCGTGAGCACGGCGGAGTCCTCCGCCGGTCGGCTGGCGGAGCAGCAGCGCCGGTACGCCGCGCGCGACCGCGCCATCCGGCCCGAGCGCTTCCTGCTCCCCGACCTGCGCAGCCCGCAGGTGCGCGCGGCGGCCGCGCGAGCGGGCGTGGACCTGAGCAGCCGGGCGAGCATCGACGCCGCCGACCGGCGCCACGACGCGGCCCAGGCGGGCTAGCCGCACCTGGCGGTGAGGTGACGTCGCGCCGTCCGCGACGGCATCACCCACTACCGTTCGGCAGGTGAAGCTGTCGGTCCTCGTGCCCGTGTACGACGAGGAGAGCACCGTCCTCGCCGCGCTCAAGCGGATCCTGGACGTCGACCACCCGTGCGAGCTCGAGGTCGTCGTCGTCGACGACGGGAGCACCGACGGGACGGCCGACCTGCTGGCCTCGCTCACGGACCCGCGGCTGCGCGTGCTCACCCACGAGCGCAACCAGGGCAAGGGCGCGGCGATCCGCACCGCCGCGGCGTCGGCCACCGGCGACTACATGATCATCTGCGACGCCGACCTGGAGTACTCCCCCGACGAGATCCCGCTGCTGCTCGCCCCGGTGCTGGCCGGCGAGGCGGAGGTGGTCTACGGCACCCGCACCTTCGGCAGCCACAGCGCCTACAGCTTCTGGTACGTCGTCGGCAACAAGACCGTGACGATGGCCGCCAACGTCCTGTTCGACTGCTGGATCTCCGACCTCGAGACCTGCTTCAAGCTGATGCCGCTCGAGCTGTACCGCTCGCTGGACGTGCAGGCGCAGGGCTTCGGCATGGAGGCCGAGGTCACCGGCAAGCTCCTCGCCCGCGGCCTGCGGCCCTTCGAGGTGCCGATCACCTACCGGGCGCGCAGCCGGGAGCAGGGCAAGAAGCTCACCTGGCGCGACGGCGTCGAGGCGCTGTGGATCCTCGGCCGGGAGCGCGCCCGCGGCCGTCGCCGCACCTCCGCCCGCACCCGCTGATGCTCGACGCGGCGACGGCGCAGCCGGCGGCAGTCGCCGTTCGCGCAGCGCCGCGGCGGCTGCCCC
>JALYMN010000405.1 GCA_030773675.1 Actinomycetota bacterium | reverse complement strand
GCCCGCGACCAGGCCGTCGAGCCACAGGCTGGGCAGCAGCCGGCGGACGCGGGCGCGCAGGAGGAGAAGCAGGCCGACGTAGAGCAGGGGGTAGAACGCCAGCCAGCCGAGGTCGGCCCAGGACCGCGTCGGCACCGGTTGCAGGTGCTGGTAGTGGGTGTAGTACGCGACGCTGCCCGCGAACGCGGCGGCGAGGCCGGCGGTGAGGGACAGCCAAGCCGGCTGCTCCCGCCGCTCCGCCAGCCCGCGCAGGAGCAGCACGACGATGACGCCGAGGTCGACGACAGCGTTCAGCCAGCCGTCCACTCAGACGTCGTAGCCAGTGCCCCTGCGGGCGGCGGGGAGTAGGGCCAGGGCGTAGGCGCGGGCGAGGGCGAGGGCGAGCACCACCGTCCCGGCTCGCGGCAGCAGGCGCCGCGCGCTCGTGTCCACCACGGCACCCTCCGTCCCGCTCCGCCACGGCCCGTGCCAACGGTGCGCGGCCGACTACAACACATCGGCGCATGGCGAGGCAGAGATCAGCGGGACGAGCGCACACGCCGCCGCCGCGGGCGGGAGGCTGGCGGCATGGCGTTCACGGGATTCCCCGAGCGGCTGCTGGACTTCTACGAGGGGCTCGAGGCCGACAACAGCAAGGCCTACTGGCAGGACCACAGGGGGGTGTACGACGAGGCGGTCGCCACTCCGCTGCGCGCGCTGCTCGACGCGCTCGAGCCGGAGTTCGGCGACGCGGGCCAGCTCAAGGTGTTCCGGCCCTACCGGGACGTGCGGTTCTCGAAGGACAAGACGCCGTACAAGACGGCCGCGGCCGCGGTTCTCGGCGACCACGCGCACGGCGGGCTGTACCTGCAGGTGTCGGCCCGCGGGCTGATGGTCGCGGGCGGGTCGCACGTGATGACGACCGATCAGGCGCGCCGGCTGCGCGCGGCGGTCGCCGCGGACAGGTCGGGCGCGGCGCTGGTCCGGCTGCTCGACGACCTGCGTGGCGCCGGGTTCCACGTGGAGGCCGAGCGACTCAAGCGGGTGCCGAAGGAGTTCCCGCCCGACCACCCGCGGGCGGGGCTGCTCACGCTCAAGACGCTCACGGCGGTGCAGGAGCACGAGCCGCACGAGTGGCTGCACACGCCGGAGGCGGCGCAGGTGGTCGCCGAGGGCTGGCGACGGCTGCGGCCGCTCATCGGGTGGTTGCGCGAGCACGTCGGCGCGAGCCGGACGTAGCAGGCGTGGCTGCGCGAGCACGTCGGCGCGAGCCGGACGTAGCGGGTTCGTCCGGCGCCGGTCAGGCCCGACCGTTCAGTAGCCGGCCTGGACGTCGACCAGGCCCTCGAGCTCGCGCCCCTCGGCCGCGCGCCGGACGTTGTCCGCGATCCGGCGGGCGAGCAGGGGCTGCGCGGTCTGCCACGGGTTGGCCGTGTGCGGGGTGACGAGCGCGAGCTCGAACAGCGGGTGCCCGTCCGGCAGCGGCTCGGGCTCGGTCACGTCGAGCGCGGCGCCGCCGATGCTCCCCGCCCGCAGCGCGGCGACGAGGGCGTCGGTGTCGACGTGCCGGCCGCGGGCGACGTTGACCAGCCAGGCGTCGTCGCGCATGAGCTCCAGCTGCCGCGCACCGATGACGTGCTCGGTCTCGGGGGTGAGCGCGAGCGCGAGGACGACGACGAGGGCCTGCGGCAGGACGTCGTCCAGCGCGTCCGTGCCGACCGTGCGGTGCGCCCGGTCGACCGCGTGCGCGGCGTCGCGCCGGACGACGGTGACCCGCGCGCGGAACGGTGCCAGCAGGTCCAGGAGCGTGCTGGTGATCCCACCGGCACCGAGCACCAGGACGTCGGCGTCGTACAGCGTCTGCGCCGACTGCTTCCCCCACGAGCGGGCGCGCGCCCGGGTCGGTAGGGCGCGCAGGCCGGCGAGGGCGAACGCGAGGGCGTGCTCGGCGACCGGCTCGGCGTACACGCCCTTGGCGCAGGCCCAGACCCGGTCCGTCGTCAGCAGGTGCGCGACGCCCTCGACGCCGGCGAAGGGGAGCTGCACCCAGCGGGCGGACGGCGCGCGGTCGAGGGCGCCCTGCAGGGCGTCCCAGTCCTTCCCGACGGTCCAGACGAGCGCGTCGGGCTCCTCGTCGAGCCCGACGACCGTGCCGCCGCCATCGCGCACCGCCTGCGCGGCGAAGTCGGTGGGCGAGGGAGCCAGGGCCACGCGCTGCGTCATGCCGGGCAGCCTGCCGCACGGTCCGGCTCTCCGAGCGGACGGCTACCGAGGCACGACGGTGACCGCGCAGCGGGTGGCCGGCGCGCGGGCGAGCCGGGCGTCGGCGGTCAGCAGCGCGCAGTCGAGGGCCTCGGCGAGGGCCACATAGGAGGCGTCGTACGCGGAGACGTTGTCCCGCAGCTGCCAGACCCGGTCCAGCAGGGCGGACATCGGGTAGCGCGTGAGCCCCAGGCGCTGCCAGACCTGCAGCGCCGCCCGCCCGTCCTCCGCGGTGAGCCGTGCGGCCGCGACGCGCCGACGCAGGCTGTTCGCCACCTCGGGGTCGATGAGGTGAGGCGCGTGCACCTGCTCGCCCGCGAGAGCGGACCGTGCGGGGCCGTCGTGCAGCAGGGCCGACAGGGCGGCTGAGGCGTCGACGACGATCACCGTGCGGCTCGACCGGCCTCCAGGTCCTCGACCAGCGACGAGGTCTCGACGTCGAGGTCAGGGAGGCTGCCGAGCAGCGCCGCGTTGTCGGCCCGCCGGGACACGTTGGCGAGTTCCCGGACGGCGACCGCCCCGACGGACGTCCCGTCACGCGCCGCGAGGCGTTCCAGGCGCTCGACGACCTCGTCGGGCACGTTGCGCAGGTAGAGGGTCCTCACGTCGCAAAATGCTAGCAGTGCCGTCGCAGTCCGACGAGTTCACAGCGGGACGACGTCCCGGGGGCCGACGACCGAGAACGTGGTGCCCTCCGGCGCGAGGGCGCCGAACTGGCCGTACCAGATCTGCGGCTGCGCGAGCACGGCGTCGTGCACCGGGAACGCGCTGCGCGGCGCGACGGCCCGCAGCAGGTCGACCGCCTCGCTGAGCTTCAGCCAGGGAGCCGCGGTCGGCAGGCCGAGCACCTCGACGTCCGCGTCGGGGACGGTGAGCGCGTCGCCGGGGGTGAAGAAGCGCCCGCCGACGAGGTAGCCGACGTTGGGGATGCGCGGGAGGTCCGGGTGGATCACGGCGTGCTGCGTGCCGTGCACCTCGACCCGGGTGCCGAGGTCGAGGACGTCGCCGGCACGGACCACCGTGTGCGGCAGCCCGCCGAGCGCCGCCGCCGAGCCCTCGTCGACGTGCAGCCGGGCGTCCAGGTTGGCCGCGAGCAGCGCGCGCAGCCGCTCGAGGTCGAGGTGGTCGGGGTGCTGATGGGTGACGAGGACGGCGGTGAGCCCGCGCAGCTCCTCGAACCCGGACGAGAAGACCCCCGGGTCGAGCAGCACCCGGGCGTCGCCGTCCTCGACCAGCAGGCAGGAGTGGCCGTACCGCGTGATCTGCACGGCGGCAGGCTACGACCGGGGGCGTGCGCTCAGCCGAGCACCTCGATGATGGTCACGTTGCCGTGCTGGTTGAGCAGGCTCTCGGTGACGTCGAGCCGGTGCGCGTCGCACGCCCAGGTGCGCACCTCGTCGGGCGGGTCCACCGCCTCCTCGCGCAGGCTGGTGAGGGCGTAGCCCGCCCGTTCCCCGCAGTCCTCGCACCGGTGCACCCGCTCCTCCTGCTGCCGCTCGGTGAACGTCGTGCACCCCGGAGGTTCCCCGCCGGCCCTTCCCGCTCTAGCCCGGGGCTTTCATCGCGGGTCGCGTCTGTCGCCGTGTTGATCACATGAAAAGTGCCCCTCACCTGCAACGCTTCGACTTGTCGAAGGTCCGAACGTTGCAACTCGAGGAGCACCTTTCAGGTGAACAAGCGTAGCGGGCTGTACCCGCGTGTGCAGGCTGACGCGGCGGGGACGGGGGTGGTGTCGCAGGCCGGTGGG
>JALYMN010000404.1 GCA_030773675.1 Actinomycetota bacterium | reverse complement strand
GGCCCGCGCGATGCGCGTGCTCGCCGGGCTGCCGTCGCCGTTCACGCTGAGCCAGGCCCGGCAGGCGCTGGGCACGACCCGGCGGGTCGCGGTGCCGCTGCTCGAGCTGACCGACGCGCGCGGCTGGACCCGGCGCCTGGACGGCGCGCTGCGCGAGGTCGTCCGCTAGCTCGACGGGGCACAGTCCTGTCGGCGGCGGGGGATAGCCTCCGGCGCACCCTGACCCGTCGCCCTCCCGGGAGCCCCCGTGCCGCAGACCGTCCGCGCCGTCGTCGCCAAGGCGAAGGGCGAGCCCGTCTCGCTCGAGAACATCGTCATCCCCGACCCCGGCCCGTACGAGGTCGTCGTCCGGATCGAGACCTGCGGGGTCTGCCACACCGACCTGCACTACCGCGAGGGCGGGATCAACGACGAGTTCCCGTTCCTGCTCGGCCACGAGGCGACCGGCCGCGTCGACACGGTCGGGTCGTCGGTGACCGCGGTGGCGGCCGGCGACCGCGTCGTCCTGGCCTGGCGCGCGCCCTGCGGGCGGTGCCGGGCCTGCGCCCGCGGCCGTCACCACCTGTGCTTCGACAGCCGCCACCAGGGCTCGACGATGACTCTGGAGGACGGCACCCCGCTGTCGCCGGCGCTCGGGCTCGGCGCGTTCGCGGAGAAGACCCTGGTCGGCGAGGGCGCCTGCGTCAAGATCGACGAGCGGGCCGACCCGGCGGCAGCGGGGCTGCTCGGCTGCGGCGTCATGGCCGGGTGGGGGGCGGCCGTCAACACCGCGCCGGTGCGGCAGGGCGACAGCGTCGCCGTCCTCGGCTGCGGCGGGGTCGGCGACGCGGCCATCGCCGGGGCCCTGTACGCCGGGGCGCGGCAGGTCATCGCGGTCGACCTCGACGACCGCAAGCTCGAGTGGGCGAAGGGCTTCGGCGCCACCCACACCGTCAACGCCGGCAGCGGCGACACCGTCGCGACCCTGCGCGAACTGACCGGCGGCTTCGGCCCGGACGTCGTCATCGACGCGGTCGGCCGGCCGGAGACCTACCAGCAGGCGTTCGAGGCGCGCGACCTGGCCGGCACGGTCGTGCTGGTCGGCGTCCCGACGCCGCAGATGCGGCTCGACATGCCGCTCATCGAGTTCTTCGGCCACGGCGGAGCGCTCAAGTCGTCGTGGTACGGCGACTGCCTGCCCAGCCGCGACTTCCCGCTGCTCATCGACCTCTACCTGCAGGGCCGCTTCGACCTCGAGGCGTTCGTGACCGAGCGCATCGGGCTCGGCGACGTCGAGGAGGCCTTCCACCGGATGGAGCGCGGCGAGGTCCTGCGCTCGGTCGTGGTCGTCGGCGACAGGGCCTCCGCCGGGGGGTCCTCCGCCGGTGGGTCCTCCGCCGGTGGGTCCTCCGCCGGTGGGTCCTCCGCCGGTGCGTCCGCGGCCGCCGGGTCCGGCGGCGACCGCACGGTCGTCGCGGACGGCGCGACCGGGACGGACCAGCAGTGACCGCGCGCATCGAGCACCTCGTCACCAGCGGCACGTTCAGCCTGGACGGGCAGACCTTCGACGTCGACAACAACGTCTGGCTGCTGGGCGACGACGACGAGGTGCTCGTCCTCGACGCGCCGCACGACCCGGACGCCATCGAGCAGGCCGTGGGTAACCGCACGGTCATCGCGATCGCCTGCACGCACGCCCATGACGACCACGTGCGGTTCGCGCCGGAGCTGTCGGAGCGGGTGAGCGCCCCGGTCCTGCTGCACCCCGACGACAGGGTGCTGTGGGACCTCACCCACAGCCTGCACGAGCCCGACGGCGCGCTGCGCGACGGCCAGGTGCTCGAGGTCGCGGGCACCCGGGTGCACGTCATGCACACGCCCGGACACGCGCCGGGCGCCATGTGCTTCTCCGTGCCGGACCTCGGCGTCGTGTTCACCGGCGACACCCTGTTCCAGGGCGGTCCCGGCGCCACCGGCCGCTCCTACAGCGACTACGCGACGATCCTCGACTCCATCCGCCGCCGCCTGTTCGCGCTGCCGCCGGAGACCCGGGTCCTCACCGGCCACGGCGCGGAGACGACGGTGGGCGCCGAGGCGCCGTCGTACGACGAGTGGGTCACGCGCGGCGGCTGAGCGTGCAGCCGTACGACGCCGTCGTGCTCGCGGGCGGCTCCGCCCGGCGGCTGGGCGGCGTCGACAAGCCGGGGCTGGAGGTGGGCGGGCGGTCCCTGCTCGCGTCCGTGCTCGCCGCGGTCCCCGACGCCGGGGTGCGCGTGGTCGTCGGCCCGCCTCGCGCGCTGCCGCCGGACGTCGTGCAGGTGCGGGAGGAGCCGCCCGGCCGGGGGCCCGTGCCCGCGCTCGCCGCCGGGCTGGTCCACGTGACGGCACCGCGGGTGGCGGTGCTCGCGGCGGACCTCCCCTTCCTCGACGGCGCCACGGTGGCCCGCCTGCGCGCCGCGGCCGAGCACGCCGACGCAGCCCTGCTCGTCGACGACGAGGGACGCGACCAGTACCTGTGCAGCGTCTGGCGCACTCCCGAGCTGCGCGCCGGCCTGCCCGGCGCGGGACCGCGGCTGC
>JALYMN010000403.1 GCA_030773675.1 Actinomycetota bacterium | reverse complement strand
GTCCCCAGCCGCGCGGTCGCGTGCAGCGGGGGCGTCCACAGTCTGCTGCTCGCCACCGTCGCCCACCGCGCGGCACCCGCGCGCACCGTCGTCGTGCACAGCGTCACGCCGTCCGTGCCGAGCGCCGCGACCGCGCGGGTGCTCGCCGCCGCGGCAGCCGATGGGTGGCAGCTGCGCATCGTGCGGTCGCGGGAGTTCGACGACGAGCGGCACCTGCGCAACCCCGCAACCGCTGCTACTTCTGCAAGCCGAGCCGGTACGACGCGATGCAGCAGCTGGTCGACACCGCAGGGCGGGCGGCACACGCTCCCCAGCGGAGCGAAGCCGACGACTTCGCCGAGTACCGCCCGCGCCCGGTGGCGGCGGGCGAGCGCCGGGTGCGCCACCCGTACGTTGAGCTCGGCATCGGCAAGGGGCAGATCTACGCCCTGAGCCGTGGTCTGAGCCTGGGCTTCGCGGAGCTCCCGGCCTCGCCGTGCCTGGCCAGCCGGCTCTACCTCGGCTCGTAGGTCACGCCCTGCCGGCTGCACGCCGTCGAGGTCGGCGAGCAGGTGCTGAGCCGCCACGGCGGCCTGCGCGTCGTGCGGTGCCGGGTCCGGCAGGAGGTCGTCCGAGTCGAGGTCCCGGTGGGCGACGCGGCGCTGGTGACCCCGTGGTGCTGCGCGACGTGCTCGCGGCGATGCGGACCGTCGAGCCGGGCCTGCGCGAGGTGGTCCTCGAGCGGCCCTACCGCCCCGGCCGCGCGCTCGACGTCGAGGCCCTCCGCTGAACGGCCGGCCGCACGACCGGGGGTGCGTCGACCTCGGGTTCGCCCGGGTCGACACCGACCGGCTGCCGCGGATAGGGGACCCCGAGGTCGTCCTCGGCGACGGCAAGACGGCGACCAAGGTCCCGCGATCGTCGAGGCGCTGCGCGCCGCGCCCACAGCGACCGCCCGGCGCTCGTCACGCGGGCCGATGGGAGAAGGTGGAGGCGCTGCGGGCCCGCTGGCCCGAGCGAGCGTCGGAGGCGCGACCGTGGCGGTGGGAGACTGCCGCCGCCTCGCGGCCTGGTCGTCGTCGTTACCGGCGGGACCTTCGACGGGCCGCGCCCGGGTGACCGACGTCGGGGTCGCCGGCCTGCACCGGCTGCTCGACGCGCGACCGCTGCTCGAGGACGCGACGTCGTGGTCGTCCTCGCCCGCGCTGCCGAGCGTGGTGGGCGGGTTCGATCCCTCAGCAAGATCGCTTCTTCCGAAGCGGAAGGGCATCTCGGCGTTACGACCCGCTGATCAGGCCAAGATCAACGGTGGATCCGGGCTCAGCACGCAGTAGAAGAGCACTTGACGGGTGCGAGCCTCACCCTGACTGGGGCGCCGCTCGCCCGGTAGGTGGGCTGAACGGCGGCGACGTACGACCCGTTTGCTAGCTGCTCACCCCTGAGCTCACCGTTCCTGGCACCGGCAGCGACACACTCCGCAGCCCGCCGGACGGGTCGACGACGCTCTTGTGGAGAGCGCCAGCGCCCATGTCGGCGAGCACCCGCGAGACCCTGGGGCTGACGATGCCGGTCGCGCGGTCGGGGGTGCCGCAGCACCACGAACACCTCGCCCGAAGTGTCGACGCGGTCGGCGTCAAGGCCGGCACTGGCGCCACGCTGTCGAGCCCGTTGCTGCCGCCGTGTTGACCGCTGACTCTCCCTCTCCCGTCGAGGGCGGCCGCGAGGTGCGGCGTCGCCACACCTCGCGGCCGCCGGGGTCACCGCCGGCGGGGTACGGGGAGCAGCCCCGGGTCCTGCGTCTGCGGGTTCAGGTACGGCAGCCGGACCTCGCCCGCGAGCGCAGGGTCGCTGATTCGGAACACGTTCAGCCCGCTCTGGATCTCCGACTCGTAGGCGAACCCGTTGTACTGGTAGCTCGACCACGCGCCGCCCAGGTTCTGCGGCGTGATGACGTCCGGGTCGGAGAAGGCGACCGTGACCGGCCTGGCCGGGTCGGTGAAGTCGACTGCCCAGGTGCCGGCCTGGTAGTGCCCGCCGACTGCGACGTACCGCCCGCTGCGCAGTGGCACGACGTTGTAGTTGTGGATCGTGCAGTTCTCCCCGGCGCCGTCCTGCCCGCGGGGCAGCGTCCACTGGCCGAGCTTGCCGCCGGTGGCCGCGTCGTAGAAGAACATGCTCCTGTAGATGGCCGCGTCCTGGGTCTCGCACTGCGGCTGCGCGCCGCCACCGGGCTCCCAGCCGAGGGCGAGCACCCGGCCGTCGAAGGTGAAGGCGGCCGAGTGCCACCGGCCGGTGTTGCCCTTGCCCACCTTGTTGCCCAGCGAGTCCTCCTCCTCCACGGTGTAGAGCGGCTTGGGCTCGGTGAGCGAGCCGCCGCGCGGGCCGCCCACGGAGAACACGTTCGCGGCGTGCCCGCTGGCGCAGGCCAGCAGGTTCACCGACCCGAGGATGACGGTGGCGTCGTGGCAGCCGTTGTTGCTGCCGAGCGTCCCGCCCGTGAGCGGGACGCGGCCGATGTGACTGGCTGCTGCCGGGTCGGACAGCGGCACCTGCAGCACGTCGATGGCGTCGCACACCGGCCGGCCAGCCCCGGACGAGTTGTTGCTGTAGACGACCAGCCGGTCGCGCGCCAGGTCGGGCGCCAGGGTCACCGTGTGCGAGCCGCATCCGTCAGCGGTGCCCCGCTCGCGCGCGCCGGCCTGGCTGAACTCCACGGCGCCGATCAGGGCAGGCGACGTCGGGTTGCTGATGTCGAAGACGTGCACGCCCTCGAAACCGACGGGCACCGGCTGTCCCATGCACTGACGCCCGGCCGGAGCGGGTGAGTTCCAGGAGCGGACGACGATGTTCTCCCAAACGACGACGTCGCCCTGGTCGCCGTTGCAGCGCGGGTGGCTGAGCAGCTTGGGCTCGCCGGGGGCGGAGCTGTCCACGACGCGGAAGCCGTCGTAGTTGCCCTGGATCGTGAGGTCGCCCCAGAAGGCCAGGTCGGAGCTGATCTGCCGCTCAGCCGTCGGCACGCCGAAGAACTGCGCGGGATGCGGGCTGTGGCCGAGGGCGTGGATGTTGTCGGTGCTGGTGCGGCTGGTGTAGCTGCCGGCCTCACCCGGACGGTCGTCGTGGTCGAACCCGTCGTCAGGATGGGCGCTGGCCGGCACCGGCAGCGCTGCCAGCGACAGCGCGGCGACCCCGACCAGCAGGCCTCGGGCAATGCGTCTCACGGTTCCTCCTGGATGTGGTGGGTGTCGAGACGAGCAGGGCCGGAGCTCCGGTCGGGACGCTCCGGCCCTGCCGAAGGACCGGCTCAGCGCAGGAGCGACTCCTGCGTCTGCGGGTTGAGGTACGGCAGCTTGCGCGCTGCGGCGCGTGCCTTGTCGCTCAGAAGGAAGACGTCGACGCCCCGGTTGATGTCGTTGGCGTAGATCAGGCCGTTGTACCAGTAGCTGGACCAGGTGTTGCCGCCGGACGGCTTGAAGTAGCCGATCTCGGCCTCGGCCGCCGACGCTCCGGCGAGCAGGCGGTCGACATCAACGACGGTCGTGCCGGCCGTGTACGCCGACGAGACGAGGACGTTGCGTCCGCGGAGGGGGACGAAGTTGAAGTTGTGCATGGTGCAGGTCCCCGGCTCGGCGCGCGGCACCTTGTAGCTGGCGCGCTCGGCTCCGGACGCGGCGTCGACGAACCAGATGCGCCCCTGGTCGTCGTCGGGG
>JALYMN010000402.1 GCA_030773675.1 Actinomycetota bacterium | reverse complement strand
GCCGGTTGTTGAGGGTCGCCGCGACGGCGGCGAGGTCGTCGGCGGACCAGCGGGACAGGTCCGTGCCCTTCGGGAAGTACTGGCGCAGCAGGCCGTTGGTGTTCTCGTTCGTGCCACGTTGCCAGGGGCTGTTCGGGTCGGCGAAGAACACCGGGATACCCGTCTCGACCTTGAACTGGGCGTGGGCGGACAACTCCTTGCCGCGGTCCCAGGTAAGCGACCGCAGCATCAGCTCGGGCAGGCTGCTCATGGTTGACGCGAGGGCGTTCTTCATGGTGATGGCGCCGTAACCGGCGAGCGCCGGCCCGTTCCTGGGCGTCGCCTGGTGCCGGTAGCCCTGCTCGCGAGGCAGGTGAACCAGCACTGTCAGGCGGCTCGTGCGTTCGACGAGCGTGCCGATCGCCGAACGCTCCAGACCGATGAGCAGGTCGCCCTCCCAGTGCCCAGGTACGGCTCGGTCGGCGACCTCGGCGGGGCGCTCGCTGATGAGCGCGTCGGCTGTCACATGTCCCCACGTCTTCTGCTTGGACCGCGCTTGCGGGACGCGTAAGGCCCGTCCGGTGCGCAGGCAGGCGACGAGTTCCCGCTTCAGCGCGCCGCGGCTCTGCACGTAGAGGGCCTGGTAGATCGCCTCGTGGCTGATCCGCATGGAGTCATCGTCGGGGAAGTCGACGCGCAACCGGGCGGCGATCTGTTGCGGGCTCCACCCCTGCACCCAGCGCCGGTCGGCGCGGTGCGGCTTGTTGCGCCCCTTCCACGCCGAGCCTGCCGGCCCGAGCGTGGTGACGCCATCCGCGCCCAGGACCGCGCCTTCCAGGCGACCCTGCACGTACTCGCGCAGCTTGTCGTTGACGACGAGCTTGGCCGTCTTGGGACGTCGCGCTCGGCGTTCGGCGTGCCACTGCGCGATCGACGCCTTGTAGTCCAGGTCATAGGTCCGAGTCGAGGCGTTGCGCCGCAACTCACGGGAGATCGTCGAGGGGTGCCGGCCGGTGCGACGTGCGATCTCGCGGACGCCGTGACCTTGCGCCTTCAGGATCGCGACGTCCTCCCGCTCCGGGAAGGACAGGTAGCGGCCGGACACTGCCGGCGGGAGCGTCGGCTTCACGCCGCCAGCGTGGCGAAACCAGCGGTACCCAACCGGCGACGACACGCCGGCCGCGACCGCCGCAGCGTCGGTCGGCTCGCCACGTCCGATCGCGGCCCAGAACCGCACCCGGTCCTCGCGCCACGCCACCGTCGGTCGTCCTGGTGACGGAATCTGGCCGCGGTAGGCGCGGGCCTTCTTCTGCTTCGGCCCGTAGGGCACGGCCAACCACCTCTCGCTCGAGGTGTTGCGACGGCCAGTTGAGTCCGCCTTGCGACCCGCGGTCGCCGTGGACCACGACGACACCGGTCGGTCGCCGTCGGGCGACCGCGGCCGCAGCGCGGTCACGGCGAGCTGGGCGGTCATCCGCTCGTCCAGGGCGTAGCCGACGATGCGATTGCTGAACAGGTCCTTGATCGCGCAGCAGTAGAGCTTGCCCTGGGCGGTGGGGTGCTCGGTGATGTCGGTGACCCACACCTGGTTCGGCCGCTGCGCGGTGAAGTCCCGCTGCACGTGGTCGTCGTGCACGGCCGGGCCGGCTGTCTTGCCGCTGCCACGCTGGCCTTCGCGCACGGTCGCTGACCACAGCTTCTGCTGCGAGCACAGCCGCCAGACCCGTCGCTCCCCGACCAGATGGCCGGCCTGCTCGAGCTCGTCGGCGAGGAACCGGTAGCCGAACTCCGGATCGTCGCCGTGCGCGTCGATCAGCGCGTTGATCACGTAGGCGTCTTGCAGGTCGCGCTGGCTGACTGGCGCAGCGAGCCAGGCGTAGTACGCCTGAGGTGAGTGGCCGAGCACCCCGCAGGTCAGCCGTCCCGGGAGGCCCTCGGCGGCCAGGTCACGGACCAGCGGGTAGCTCATTTTGGGAGCGAGCTTTGCGCGAAGTAGGCCGCCGCGCGGCGCAGAACCTCGTTCTCCATCTCCAGCCGCCGCTTGTCACGGCGCAGCTGCACCAGCTCCGACTGCTCGCTGCTGGTCTGCCCCTGCAGGACGCCGTCGTCGATGTCGGCCTGGCGGACCCAGCGACGGACCGACTCGACGGAGATGTCGAAGTCGGCGGCGACCTCGGCGTGGCTCAGGTCGCCACGGCGCGCGACCCGCACGACGTCACGCTTGAACTCGGGCGGGAACTTCTTCGGCACAGCGACATCCTCTCCGCGGACCCCCGGCCCACAGAAGCGGTGTCAACTCAACCTGCAGCAGTCCCCCGCATGCCCCGTCGAGGCGGAGGCCGAGCCTCACCGTGCAGTCACCGCGCTCCGAACCGGAGCGCTGAACACGAGAGGACGGCAGCGAACCCGGGACGCGTCCACCGAGCCGAGCCGAACCAGGAACTGCCGCTCCGGGACCGGGACAGGACGCGCCTGTCGTGCTCCCAGCGGCGAGCGACGTCTGTCAACTCGTGTTGGTCAAGTCCTCACCGTTGAGGTGGAAGGAGAACCATGAGGCCATCCGTCTCCTGCGAGACGGTCCAGCCTAACGATTGGAGCCCCGTACTGAGCGGCGTCTGACGCAACAGCAGAGCCGCGTCCACATCAAGGGTGTTGACGAAGCGCTCCCAGCCGGGACGCAGAGCCAGCGCGTCCACGTAGCCCTCGAAGTACGAGACGGAGTAGATGTCCGCTCGTCCGTCGATCCCTGGCGAGACGTCGGGTGCGGACCAGAGCAGCCAGCCACCGAGCTCGTACTCGTTGAGGACTCGGGCCCGACCTGGCAGCTGCTGCAGGCGTTCGGTGGCGGCCAGGAGGGCGGTGTTCGTGGTCGGGACCAGCGCGGACGGCGCCGGGCGGTCGGCCTGCGCCAGCCGGAACCCGAACGCCGGGATGACCAGGGTCAGGACGACGGCCCAGATGGCGAGCTCCAGTCGGTCCAACCGGAGTCGCGACCGCTCCTGCGCACACCAGTTCTGAGCGGCGGCAGCGGCGAGCGGAGCGACGGCGATGGCGATGATCGGGACGGTCCGGCTGTAGAGCATCCCCAGGGCCGTCGCGCCTACGACATACGAGATCGTCGTCGGAGGGACCACCGGCTTCCGCGCCCAGTCGATCACGACGATGAGCACGAGGAGCAGGGCGCACGCGACCGACGGGCTGGCGATGCTCGGCGGGTTCCACTCCATGACGAACTTGGCGTACTCGCGGACGTGGAATGGTGCCAGGAGCAAGGCTGGCCCGGATGGAGTCAGGGCCGCCACGGCCACGGACAGGACGCCGAAGCCGCAGAAGCGAGCTGTCGTGCGCCACTCGCGGCGACCCATTTCGATCGCGAGACCGACGACGAGGAAGCCGAACAGGACCAGGGCTGTCAGCCACAGGCCGTGCAGGTTGGCCCAGAGCCAGACCACGGGCAGGAGCCACCAGGGCAGTCGTCGTGCGGCGACGTAGTTCCGCATCGACGGGCAGACGGCCGCAAGGAGCACCCAACTCACCAGCTGCGGTCTGGCACTCAGGCCCGGCATGACAGCCACGATGGCAAGCACGAACACCGCGCACGCGATCAGCGGTTGTGCCATGCGGCGGCAGGAGGCCATGACGAGACCGGCGCACGCTGCGACACCGACGGCTGTCAGCGCGACGACGCCCGCATATCCGCCCACGGCGTAGGCGGAGTACATCACCACCTCGGACAGCCATTCGTGCAGCAGCCAGCTCCTCGTGGAAGCGAACGACCACGGGTCGGTGTCGACCAGGCCCTCAGCCAGGATCAGGGCGCCCGTGCGGAGATGCCACCACGTGTCGGGATCACCAAGGGGGCGGACGGCGGCGACGGCGACCACGAGCGGTAGGAGTATCAGCCCCACTTCCAGTGGTCGCCCGTGTTGGCGAGCCCCGGGTGCCTCAGCATCGGCGGTCACTCGGGTCTCGACGAGGGCGGTCATGCAGGGACGGTACGGCGCGGGGCACCCGCTGGAACCGGCCATACCGAGATGCCGGCCGACCGGCGGGCGACGTCGTCCGTTCGTACACCGCTGTCATGACGAGACGGCTCTGGCGCCGGGTGCGAGTGGGCGTCCTGCTTGCCATCGGCCACGAGTTGCGCACCGCAGCGAACGGAGTGTCCTGACGGAGTGCGAAGTCGACCGCTGCGACGAGCGCGGCCGAACCGACTGCTGCGCCGGGCCGCGCCGGTGCTGCACGAGGACTCCGACGCTGGTGACCTGCTGCGGGCGATCGGCCACCAGGTCTGACCGAACGGCTGATGCGTGGTGCCTCGGACAGGAGGACCGTCCTCCCCAGCACGAGCCGAGTCGGACGGCCTCGTCAGTCAGGTGCACGAAAGGGATCGCGGACCGCGGCCTGTCGTGCGGTGCCTGCACGGCCGCGCTCGTGGCGCCGTCGCGCCCCACCGTGGACCAGCCGGCCGCGTGTCGGGGACCACTCATCACTCAGGGGGCAGGATGCTCGTTCAGACGCTCAGCGTGGTCATCCCCGTGTACCGGGCAGGATCGGCGTTGAAGGACACCGTCGCCGAGCTGACCGACGTCATGACCGACGCCCCCCTCGCCCAGCACGTGCGGGTGCGACTGGACGAGGTGGTCCTCGTTGTCGACAACCCCGATCTCCCCATGGTTGAGCGGGAGCAGGTCCGCATCCTCGAGGAGTCCGATGCTCGGGTGCGGATCGTCTGGCTGGCGCGCAACTTCGGCCAGCACCCGGCAACCGTGGCCGGCATCGTCTCCACCAACGGGGACTGGGTGGTGACGATGGACGAGGACGGCCAGCACGATCCGCGGCAGATCCCCGCCATGTTGCAGATCGCTGCCCGAGACGGGCGTCCGCTCGTGTACGCGCGGCCGACGAACGCGCCGCCGCACGGGCCGCTGCGCAACGCGAGCTCGCGAGCCGCGAAGTGGGTGTTCCGCACCCTGTCGGGGGCGACCGGCGAGTTCCACAGCTTCCGGCTCATCGAAGGCTCGATCGCGCGTTCCGCCTGCGCCTACATAGGTGACAACGTCTACCTCGATGTGGCGATGCTGTGGTCCTGCGGGTCCGGCTCCTTCGCGCCGATGCACATGCGAGCGGAGGGAGCTCCGTCCAGCTACAGCGGCCGTCGGCTGCTGAGCCACTTCTGGCGGATGGTGCTGTCCAGCGGCACACGCCCGCTGCGCCTGATCGCTCTCGGCGGCTTGCTCGTCGCCGCACTTGGTCTCATGGTGGCTCTGGTCGTCGCTCAGCGACGGTTAGCTGACGAGGTCCCCGTAGCGGGGTGGACCTCCGTCATGATCGCTCAACTCGTCCTCATGGGCGGGATGTTCGTCACTCTGGCGACACTCGCCGAGTACGTCGGGTTCGCCGTCCGCAACACCGTCGGCAAGCCGCTGTACGTCAAGACGGAGCACGCCGACGACAGAGTTCTGTGGACCCTGCAGGCCGCCCTTGACGGGGTGGGGCCGGTGACCCGGCGGTGAAGTACGTGCTCCTGGGAGGAGGCGGCGTGCTCGGTTCCGGCTTCCGGGAAGTCCTGCAGCGGCGGCGGGAGACCGTGCAATGGGTGCGGCCGGACTGGGCCGACGCGTCGGACGTGCGCAGCACACTGCGGGAGCGTGTGCCGCAGATGGTCGCCGGCGCAGGCCCGGCGACGGTGATCTGGGCTGCGGGAGTCGGGTCGATCGGGGCCTCGCCGGCGCAGCTGGGCACGGAGACAGCCGGAGTGCGAGCCCTGTGCGAGGGCCTCGCCTCGTTGCCCCGACAGGAGCGGGCGGAGTTGTCAGTCGTCTTCGCCTCGTCCGCGGGCGCCCTGTTCGGCGGCGCCGGCCCTGCCGTGGTGCAGGAGGAGGCGGAGCCGCGACCTGTGACGGCCTACGGCCACGAGAAGCTGGTCCAGGAGGACTTGTTGCGACAGTTCGCCGACCGCACCTCCTGCCGAGTCCTCATCTGCCGCCTGAGCAACGTGTACGGCCTCGCGAAGGACCGGCTGACCGCTCGGGGGCTCGTTTCGACAGCGGTCCGGGCGACGCGGCTGCGACAGCCCATGGTCGTGTACGTCAAGCCCGACACGAGGCGTGACTACATCTACAACGCCGACGCTGCTGCAGTCTCGCTGCACCTGCTTCGGTCAGCACCGGAGGGCTGCTCAAAGGCCCTCATCCGAGACGGTGGGACGCGCACCGTCTCGTCGGTCCTGGACCTCGTCGGTGCCGTGTCCGGTCGTCGTGTTCCGGCCAGCTACGCGGACCGGCCGGAGACCCGGCTGCAGCCACCCGTCCTGCGCTTCTGCCCGCCGACCCGCGGTCCGGACGAGGTGCGCCGCACCCCGATGGAGACGGCCCTGCACCGAATGGTGTACGCGCCTCTCGGGGCATGACGCCCTGTGCGCGAAGCAGGTCTCGAGGGTCGCGCTCAGGAGTCGCCACCGCACGCGCGAGCGAGCATCCTGCCGTTCGTGGCCGTGCGACATGTCGCCCGACACTTGAGCAGGTCCCGGTCAAGGGCGATGGAGGGACGAGGTGGAAACGCGTACGGGCGACCGCGCGCTGCTGACCGCCGACACGACCCTGGGGAGTGTGTGATGGACGCCGCCGAGATCGACCGCATGGCTGCGGTCGAGGACAAGCACTGGTGGTTCGCGGAGCGCCGCAGCCTGCTGCGGACGGTCCTGCGGGACCGGCGCAACGGCGGGTGGGCCGCCGACATCGGCGCCGGCGCTGGTGGCAACGTGCGGGTGCTGCAGGCGCTCGGCTGGAAGACCGTGGCCTTCGAGTACTCCGAAGCCGGTGCCGCGCTCGCACGAGCCCGTGGCCTGTGCGTGGCTCGCGCGGACGCGCACACGCTGCCGCTCGGGTCCGGCTCGATGGGTGTCGTCACCGCTCTCGACGTGCTGGAGCACCTGGAGGACGACGCTCAGGCCGCTCGCGAGCTCCGACGTGTCCTGCGCCCCGACGGTGTCCTCGTGGTCGCAGTACCCGCAGACATGTCCTTGTGGTCCGCGCACGACGTCGCGGTGGGCCACCACCGCCGTTACGACCGCGCGCAACTCCATCGATTGTTGACGGACGCCGGACTCGACGTGATCCGCCTGTGGTCCTGGAACGTCCTGCTGCGCCCTCTCGCGGCGCTCCACCGCAAGCGGGACACCGGCAGTGACATCAAGCCGGTGCCGCCTGTTCTCAACCTGGCCCTGCGGAGTGCAGTGGCCCTCGAGCGCCTCCTGCCGGTCTCCGGTCGGCGCGGCGTCAGCCTGTTCGCGCTCGCGGTACCCAAGGTGGTCTGAATGCTCGAACGGTCGCTGGGGTCGACGGTCTTCGCCTTCGGCGCCTACGTGTGCCTGGGCGTTGTCGGACTGGTCCTCCTCCGCGCGAACATCGCGTCAGCAGCTTCGCTGGTCCGGAGCGGTCAGCTGATCGGGCAGCCGGTGGCTCTGAGCGCTCTCGGCGGCTTCTTCTACGCGAGCAGCTTCATCACGTGGCTGATCGTCCTTGCGCGTGTCCCCCTGTCGGTCGCTTATCCCGTGGCGGTCGGCGCCACGGTGGCCTTGAGCAGCGTGGTGGCCTGGGCGGTCCTCGGCGAGCCCATGACGGGACAGCTCGTGCTCGGCATACTCATCGTCTTCGCCGGCGTCCTGGTGGTGTCCACCGCCTGAATGGCCGGGCCCAGCGACCCGGCCGGACTGGACAAGGCGACTGCGCTGTGCCACCGGGTCGGTCGTGCCGGTTCCCGGGGACTGCTGCGGGTTGACACCGCTTCTGTGGGCCGAGGGCTTGCGGAGAGGATGTCGTTGTGCCGAAGAAGTTCCCGCCGGAGTTCAAGCGCGACGTCGCGTGGGTCGCGCGCCGCGGTGACTGAGCCATGCCAGGGGTCGCCGCCGAGTTCGATATCTCCGTGGAGTCGGAGCGTCGCTGGGTGCGCCAGGCGGACGTCGACGACGGCGTCGTGGACGGGCAGACCACGGCCGAGCAGTCCGAGCTGGTCCAGCTGCGCCGCGACAAGCGCAGGCTGGCCATGGAGAACGAGACCCTCCGCCGCGCGGCCGACCTACTTGGCGCGGAGCACGCCGCCGAGATGAGCTACCCGCCGCTCCGTGACCTGGCCGCCGAGGGCATACCGGTGCGGCTGACTCACGGCTGCTCGGCCAGTTGAGCCAGGCGTACTACGCCTGGCTTGCTGCGCCGGTGAGCCACCGTGACCTCGAGGACGCCTACCTCATCAACGTGCTCATCGAGGCGCACAGCGACGACCCGGAGTTCGGCTACCGGTTGCTCGCCGACGAGCTCGAGCGGCCGGTCACGTCGCCGTCGAGCGGTGGGTCTGGCGGCTGTGCTCGCAGCAGAGGCTGTGTCAGCCGCGGTCCGCAAGGGCCGCCAGGGCAGCGGCAAGGTGCCGAGTTCGGCGGTGCACGACGACCACGTGCGGCGGGACTTCAGAGCGCGGGCGCCAAACCAGGTGTAGGTCACCGACCTGACCGAGCACCCCACGGCCAGGGCAAGCTCTACTGCCGGGCGATCAAGGACCTGTTCAGCAACCGCATCGTCGGCTACGCCCTGGATGAGCGGATGACCGCTCAGCTCGCCGTCACCGCCCTGCGCACGGCCGTCGCTCGCCCACAGTCAGCCGGCGTCGTCGTGGTCCACAGCAACCACGGGTCGCAGCTTCAAGCCCGGAGCCTCTGCGCGGTCCTCACCACCGCGGGGCTGCCGGGCTGGATGGGCCGCGTCGCCTCCGCTGGCGACAGCGCCGCAACGGAGTCTTGGCGCGCTGCTGCAGAACAACGTGCTGGATCGGCGCCGCTGGCGCATCCGCGACGAGCTCCACGAGGCCGTCGTGTTCTGGATCGAGCACACCTACAACCGTTGCCGCCGGCAACGCCGGCTCGGCATCCTCACTCCCGTCGAGTACGAACTCGCCGCTCACCACGCCCGGTGCGGTGTCGCGCGAGCGGATCCGCGTGCTCCTCGTCGCCCCGACGCCTGGTCCTCAGCGCGGCCCGGCTCCGCCTGCCGCACAGGCAGGACGAGCAGCCACACTGTTGACCAGCGACGCTCCCAGTGTCCGGGTCGGAGCGTCCCGAGGGTGGTCCTCGACCACGCTCTCGCGCACCCAGCTGCCAGGAGACCTGCGAGTTGGCCCGATCCTCGTCCGCTCTCCCTGCCGCGTCCTGCTCGGCACGCGACCGCTCGAGGGACGAAGGCCTAGTCCTTCCGTACTACTCGTGGTGCCGTTCGGCGTTGCGGAGGTCGACCGTTCACCTCTGCCGGGGGCCTGGTGAGGGCGGCAGAGTTCTCGTTGTCGCCGGGACCGCGGAGTTGCCCGACG
>JALYMN010000401.1 GCA_030773675.1 Actinomycetota bacterium | reverse complement strand
GGCCCTGCCGGGCCGCAGCCGTGGTACGAGGTGCGCGACCACACGCCGACACCGCCTCGACGCGCTCGTGCGTCAGGAGCCGGACGTGGAGACGGCGGATGGCAGGCCGCGGAGCGGGGCGACGTCAGCGCGTGGAGGTCGGAGCGGACCCGCGGCCGCGCCGCGCCGGCGGCACGGGAGGACGCGGCGCCTCGTCGCCGTCCGGCCGGGCGTCGGAGCTCTGCTCCTGGGGCGGTGACGTCCTGCTGTGCCGCGTGACGCCGTTGGCGGACCCGTTCGGCGACGCCGCCTCGCCCTGCGCGGCCGGCTCCGCGGGCTGCCGGTCGGGCGACGACGGCCGCTCCAGGACCACCGTGTCCCCGCGCGTCACGCTCGCGGTGGGCGTCACGCCCGCGCCGTCGGGAGCCGCGGGCGGGTGCACCCCGGCCGGGAGCGCAGGCCGGACGGGCCCGGCGAGCACGCCGGGGTCGGCCCCGCCCCACTCCTCCTCGACGTCGCGCAGCAGGGCCTCCAGGTAGGCGCGCAGCTGCGCCCGGCAGACCTGGCCGAAGGTGCGCAGGTAGGCCACCTGCTGGTCCAGGTCCTCCCGGCTCCGCTCGCCCGACGCCGTCGCCGCGCCGGACGCCGCCTCCTCGGCGAGCCGCTCGGCGTCCTCGACCGTCTTGCGCGCGGCCGCCCGCGCATCCGCCAGCAGCTCCTCGGAGTGCTGGCGTGCGTCGCTGGTGACCCGCTGGCTGTACTTCTCGGCGTCCGCGACGTAGAGGTCGGCGGTCTGCTGGGCGGCGGCGAGCAGCCGCACGGCCTGCAGGTTCGCCTCCTCGGTGCTGAGCATCCCAGACGACGGCGCGCTGCCCGCCTGCTCGAGCTGGCTCTTGAGCCGGGCGATCTCGTCGCGCAGGTCGGTCTTCTCGGCGATGAGCCGGAGCTCCTGCTGGACGCGCTCGAGGAAGAAGTCGACCTCGGCCTCGTCGTAGCCCCGCCGGCCGAGGCCGGCCCGGCTGAACAGGACGTGGTGCACGTCCGCCGGGCTCAGTCGGCCGCCCCAGTCCTGGACCTCGTCCACCTGGTCGCGCGGCGTGTCGCTGGCAGTCATCGGGTCCGTTCTCCTTCGGACACGGGGCTCGGCCGGCTCGGCGCGAACTCCTCCACCTTGATCCGCTGTCGTGGCACGCGTGCCTGCACCAGGCGGTCGACGGTGCTCCGCACCATCGACGGCGAGCCGCTGACGTAGACGTCGCGGCTGGTCCACGGGCCCCGTGAGAGCACCACGTCGCCCACCAGCCCGGTCTCGCCGTCGAAGTCCCCGTCCGCCACCACGGGCGTGACCGTGAGCCACGTGTTGCGCTCCTCGAGCCGGCGCAGGTCGTCGAGGTCGTAGAGGTGCCGCGACGTCCGGACGCCGACGAACATGTCCGCCCGCCTCGGCACGTCGTCCTCGGTCACGCGCTCGACGAGGGCCTTCAGCGGCGCCAGGCCCGTGCCGCCGCCGACGAGCAGCAGGTCGCGGTCGGACGCCGGGTCGAGGACCATGAGCCCCAGCGGCGGGCCGAGCCGCACGAGATCGCCGACCGCCAGGTGACGCACCAGCGCCCCGCTGACCGGACCGCCGTCCTGGGCCTGCACGTGCAGCTCGAGCAGGCCGTCCTCGCGCGGCGCGTTGGCGATCGAGTACGTGCGCCACAGCCGGGGCCGGACGTCGGTCTCGACGGTGAGCGACTGGCCGGGCTCGTAGGGGTAGGGCTGGTCCGGGCGCAGCCGGACCACCGCGATATCGCTGGTGCGCCGCTCGTGCGCGACGACTCCGCCTGCCACCACGGCGGGTAGCCGGCGGCTTCCTCGGCGGCGTCGACCATCGTCTCGGCGACCAGCCCGTACGCCGTCGTCCAGTCCTCGGCGAGCTCGGGCGTCCAGTCGTCGCCGGCGAAGTGCTGCAGCGTGGCCAGCAGGCTCGCGCCGACGGCCGGGTAGTGCGCGCCGAGCGCGCCGAACTTGCGGTGGTCGCGCCCGAGCTGCTGCAGGAAGGGCACGAGCGTGTCGAGGTCGTCGACCTTCGACACGATGTGCCCCAGCGCCTGGAACAGCCGGTCGCGCTGCTGCATCATCGACACCGGGAACATCGCCCGCGTCTCCGGGTGCGACAGGAACAGGTGGGAGTAGAAGAACAGCGGCACCTCGTCGCCGGAGCTCGCGACCTTGTCGAAGCTCTTGCGCATGCGCTGCACGTCCATGACGACCTCCTCGTGCGCGCGCCGTCAGGCGGTCCGGGCCGGCTCGGAGACGACGGCGTCACGCTGCGCGTCCAGCACGGCGGCGACCTGGTCGCGGACGTCGGGCGCGACGCCCATGTCGTCGAGCGTGCTGCCGAGGTGCGCCACGACCCGGTCGAAGTGCGGACCCGTGACGCCGAGCCGCCGGTGGGCGAGGTCGAGCGTGCGCCCGCTGTACTGCTGCGGCCCACCGCTGACCGAGCCGAGCAGCTGGACCTGGTGCTGGCGCACCTTGTCCATGTCGACGCCGGTGAAGTACGGCGCGAGCTCCGGGTCGGCGAGGACGCGCACGTAGAACTCGTCCACGGCGGCGCCGATGCCGACCTCCTGGCCCAGCTGGTCGTACAGCGACATGCCTCTCCTGTCCCGATTGGTCCGGCGACGGCCCCAGGGCCAGGAGGCGGTCCGTGCGCTGCAGCAAGGCAAGCACGCGGACCCCTTGCTTCGCGCGCGGGAACGCGTTGATTGCCCGGCAGCAGCCCGGCTGTCAGCCGCGCGGCCGCCGGTACGGCGTGAACAGCTGGTCGACCGGCGCGTGGTCGTCGGTGAGGACCTCGGCGTCCCGGACGAAGGCGTGCGGGTCCCCGACCACGCTGCCCTCCTCGCGCCCGCCGAGCCCGGCGCGCAGGGCGGCGACATCAAGCGGCCGCTGGCTGCCGACGAGCACGACGTTGCCGCCTTCCGCGCCGCGGAGCACCGCCGGCTCGGCGAGCACCGCGACGTGCGGGAGAACAGCGCGCAGCGTGGCCACCTCGGCCCGGGCGAAGGCCAGCGGCGGGTAGTCGATGACGTTGAGCGCGTACAGCCCGTCGCGCCGCAGCACTCTGCGCACCTCGCCGACCATCTCCTCGGTGGTCAGATGCCACGGCACGGCACTGCTGCCGAAGGCGTCGCCGACCACCACGTCGAACCCGTCGTCGGGCAGGTCGGCGATCGTCGTGCGCGCGTCGCCGACCACGACGCGGACGCCGGGCACGGCGTCCAGGCCGAGCTCGTTCCGCGCGATCCGCGGGACCTGCGGGTCGACCTCGAGCACCGTCGCGCGGCTGCCCGGGCGCGCGGCCGCGACGTACCGGGGCAGCGAGAAGCCGCCGGCGCCGAGGTAGAGCACGTCCAGCGGCCCCGGCGGCAGGGTCGCGACGGCCTCCGCGATGCGCTGCGCGTAGCCGAACTCGAGGTGCCACGGGTCGTCAAGGTCGACGTAGGAGTGCCGGTCGCCGTCCAGCACGAGCAGCCGCCCGGAGGGCCGCTCGGGATCGACGAGCACGCTCGCGCAGTAGTAGCGGGTCTCGGCCTGGCACGGCCCGTCGGCGACGAGCAGCCACCCGGCCCCGAGGGCCCCGAGCACGGCGACCGCGCGCAGGCTCCCGGACGGAGGCACGTCCGCCGTGCGCGCCAGCAGCACCGCGACCAGTGCTCCGGCGACGAGCAGCAGGACGCCGACGGCGAGCAGCAGGCGGGACGTGGGCAGCGCGGCGAGCAGCACGAAGCCGGTGAGGAAGGTGCCGGCGAGCGCGCCGAGGGTGCCGACGGCCGACAGCCGACCCACCGTCTCCCCGGTCTCGGCGAGCGTGCGCAGCCGCAGCTTCACCACGCCCGGCGGCACCGTCGACAGGACGAGCACGGCGGGCGCCGCGGCGAGGCCGACGAGCACCACCGTGCCGGCCGGGCCGCTGCCGCGGAACAGGTCGCCGACCCCGAACACCGTCGGTCGGGCCACGAGCACGAGCGCCCCGCCGAGCGCGGTCGCCGGACCGAGCCACCGCCGGGGGTCGACCCGGTCGGCGAGCCGGCCGCCGACGGCCGCTCCGCCGGCGATCGCGGCGAGCGCCACACCGATCGCCGCCGTGTAGGTCTCGAGCGTCAGCCCGACGTACGGCGCGACCAGCCGGCTGACCAGCACCTCGAGGACGAGGACGGCGGCCGACGTGACCAGCACGAGCGGCGCGGCGAGCCGGGCCGCGAGGCCCTGCGCCTCAGTCACGGCGTGCTCCGCACTAGGTCCGCACTACGGCAGGTCGGCGTGGAAGCGGTTCTGCGCCGCCTCGAGCGGTCCGGTGAGCAGCGCCTCGACGGCGTCCGCGGCCCGGTCGACGTGGAGGGGCAGCTCCTTCTTCTCGACGCTCGAGAAGTCCTTGAGCACGTAGTCCGCCGGGTCCTGGCGGCCCGGCGGACGGTCGATGCCGAGCCGCACCCGCAGGTAGTCCTTGCTGCCGAGCGACCGGGTGATCGACTTGAGCCCGTTGTGGCCGCCGTCGCCGCCACCGCGCTTGAGCCGGAGCGTGCCGTAGGGCAGGTCGAGCTCGTCGTGGACGACGACCAGGCGCTCCACCGGCACCTTGTAGAAGCCGCTCACGCTGGCGACCGGCCCGCCGGACTCGTTCATGTAGGACTTCGGCTTGCCGAGCACGACCCGCTGGCCGGCGAGCCGGCCCTCGACGACGTCCGTGCGGCCCTTGTGCGCCTTGAACCGCCCGCCGACGCGCTCGGCGAGCAGGTCCAGGACGAGGAAGCCGGCGTTGTGCCGGTTGCCGGCGTACGTCGGGCCCGGGTTGCCGAGGCCGACGACGAGCCAGACGTCGTCGGCCACGGCGGAGGTCTCGGGAGGGGGGGCGGGCGGCTAGGAGGTCGCGGCGTCGCTGGAGGAGGTCGCGCCCTCGGACGGGCTCGCCTCCGGGCCGGCCTGCGGGCCGGCGGTCTCCGGCACGACGTCGCCCCGGCCGACCGCGTCGCTCTCCGACCCCGCGCTCGGGGCCACGCCGGTGCCCTGCCCGGCGCCCAGCTCGTCCTCGGCGGCGGCGAGGTCGGCCTCGACCTCGGCGGCCGACGGCGCGGCGAGCCCCTGGACGACGACGTCCTCGCCCGCCTCGGCCAGCGTGACGCCCTCGGGCAGCGCAACGTCCTCGGCGTGCACCTGGTCGCCGGCAGCGAGGCCCTCGACGCTGACCTCGATGCTCTCCGGGATGTTGGTCGCCTCGGCCTCGACCGTCATCGTCGTGTGCTGGACGTCGACGAGCGTGTCGCCGCCGGCCTCGCCCGTCACCGTCACCGGGACGTCGACGGTGACCTTCTCGCCCTGCCGGACGGCGACGAGGTCGACGTGCTCGAGGAAGCCCTTGACCGGGTCGCGGACGACGCTCTTCGGCAGCGCGAGCTGGTCGCCCTGCTCGGTCTGGAGCGTCAGGAGCGCGTTGGGGTCGTGGCGCAGCGCGAGCATGAGCTCGTGGCCCGGCAGCGAGTAGTGGCGGGGCGACTCCCCGTGCCCGTACAGGACGACCGGCACCTTGTTGGCCCGGCGGACCCGGCGCGCGGCGCCCTTGCCGAACTCAGTGCGGGGCTCGGCGGCGATGCGGACCTCGGACACGACAGGACTCTCCTCGAGCGGGACAGCGGCGAGCGCTGCAGTGCGGCGGCGGTGGGGCGGTGCGGGCGCCAGGACGTGCAGGCCCGGCAGGCGCGGGAAGCGCGGCGGACCACTCTAGCCGGTCACTGCTGCCGAGCCGGCCGGCTCAGCAGCCGTCAGGCTCAGGCCGCGCCGTCGAACAGGCTGGTCACCGAGCCGTCCTCGAAGACCTCGCTGATCGCCCGCGCGACGAGCGGTGCGATCGACAGCACGGTGAGCTTGTCGAAGCGCCGGGCGTCGTCGATCGGCAGGGTGTTGGTGACGACAACCTCGCTGATGCGGCTGTTCTTGAGCCGGTCGACGGCGGGTCCGGACAGCACCCCGTGGGTCGCCGTGACGATGACGTCGGCCGCGCCGTTGTCGAACAGCAGGTCGGCGGCCTTGGTGATCGTGCCGCCGGTGGCGATCATGTCGTCGACGAGGATGCAGGTCTTGCCGGCGACGTCGCCGACGACCTCGCCGACCTTGACCTCGTTGGGCACCTTGGGGTCGCGCCGCTTGTGGATGATCGCCAGGCCGCAGCCCAGCCGGTCGGTCCAGCGCTCGGCGACGCGCACCCGCCCGGCGTCCGGGGAGACGACGACGGTGTCGCGGTCGCTCCAGCGCTGCTCGACGTGGTCGGCGAGCAGCGGCAGCGCGAACAGGTGGTCGACCGGGCCGTCGAAGAACCCCTGGATCTGTGCCGTGTGCAGGTCGACGGTCATGAGCCGGTCGGCGCCTGCCGTCTTGAACAGGTCGGCGACCAGGCGGGCGCTGATCGGCTCGCGACCGCGGTGCTTCTTGTCCTGGCGAGCGTAGGGGTAGAAGGGCAGCACGACGGTGATGCGCTTGGCGCTCGCGCGCTTGAGCGCGTCGACCATGAGCAGCGTCTCCATGAGCCACGTGTTGACCGGCGTGGTGATGCTCTGCAGCACGAAGGCGTCGGAGCCGCGCACCGACTCCTCGAAGCGCACGAAGATCTCGCCGTTGGCGAAGTCGTAGGCGCTGGTGGGCACGGGCTGGACGCCGAGCTCCTCGGCAACCTCCGCGGCCAGCTCGGGGAACGCGCGTCCGGTGAACAGCATGAGGTTCTTGCTGCTCTCGATCTTCACTCGTGCTCCCCGTCGTTGGCTCGCGGGGACCGCTTGCGCGCCACCCACCCGTCGATGTTGCGCTGCCGAGCCCGTCCGACTCCCAGCGCGCCGGCCGGGACGTCGGCGGTGATGACCGATCCGGCTGCCGTGTAGGCGCCGTCGCCGACGCTGACCGGTGCGACCAGCATGGTGTCGCTGCCGATGCGCACGTCGTCGCCGACCGTCGTGCGGTGCTTGTCGCGGCCGTCGTAGTTGACGGCGACGGTGGCCGCACCGATGTTGCTGCGCTCGCCGACGACCGCGTCGCCGACGTAGGACAGGTGCGGCACCTTGCTGCCCTCGCCGATGTCGCTGGCCTTGATCTCGACGTAGGCGCCGGCCTTGCTGCCGCGGCCGAGTCGCGTGCCCGGTCGCAGGTAGGTGAAGGGCCCGACCGTCGCCTCGGGGCCGATGACGGCGCCGTCGCAGTGGGCGCGCAACACGCGGGCGCCTCGACCCACCTCGGTGTCCGTGAGCGTCGTGTCGGGGCCCACCACGGCGCCAGCGGCGAGGATCGTCCGGCCGTGCAGCTGCGTCCCGGGATGGACGGTGACGTCGGGCTCGATGCGCACGTCCACGTCGATCCACGTCGTCTGCGGGTCGATGACCGTGACGCCGGCCCGCTGGTGCCGCTCGACGATCCGGTCGCGCAGCACGCGGCGCGCCTGCGACAGCTGCACGCGGTCGTTGACACCCGTCGTCTCGACGGCGTCCTCGACGACCTGCGCCGCGACCGTGAGGCCGGCAGCGCGGTGCAGGGCCACGACGTCGGTGAGGTACTCCTCGCCCTGGGCGTTGGCGGTCGTCAGCCTGGACAGGGCGTCGCGCAGGTGGCCGGCGTCGAAGGCGTAGACGCCGACGTTGATCTCCGTGACGGCGCGGGTCTGCTCGTCGGCGTCCTTGTGCTCGACGATGGCCGCGACGTCGCCGGACTCGTCGCGCACGACGCGCCCGTAGCCCGTGGGGTCGTCGAAGCGCGCGCTGAGCAGGGTGGTCGCCGCGCCGTTCGCGACATGGCCGGCGACCAGCTGCTGCAGGGTCTCGGCCCGCAGCAGCGGGGCGTCGCCGAGGACGACGACGACGGTGCCCTCGAGGCCGCCGAGGCTGTCCAGGGCCACGCGGACGGCGTGACCAGTGCCGTTCTGCGGCTCCTGGACGACGGCGCGCGCTTCAGGGTCGACCTGCGCGAGGTGCTCATCGACCTGCGCGCGGGCGTGGCCGACCACGACGACCAGGTCTGCGGGCTCCAGTGCGCGGTTGGCGGCAAGGACGTGTCCGAGCATCGAGCGGCCGCACAGCTCGTGCAGGACCTTCGGCGTCGTGGCGCTCTTCATCCGCGTGCCCTCGCCCGCCGCCAGGACCACGACGGCGGCAGGGCGCACGTCGGTCACGGCGGGCTCCTCGCGGGCTGGGCGGAGTCGCCGGAGAACCCGGCGTCTTCGACTCTACCGGCGCGGCTATGGGCTCCCGCCCCAGCATTCGAACCGCTCCGCCCCCAGGATTCGAACCTGGATCTGAACGCCACCAAAGGGCGCCGTGCTGCCAGTTGCACCAAGGCGGAAGGGGCCGGCCCCGTCATGCCGGTCGGGACGAGCCGTCGGGCTCATCGTGCCACTGGCTGGAGTGACGCGGCTGGCGGGCAGACGCGTGACCAGACCCTCCAGGACCTGGTAGAGCTCCCGACTGCCCAGCACCGTGACGCAGGCACCCGCGGTAGTGCTCCCCGGTGTTCTGCCGGACCGTCGTGGGGTTGTGCCGCTTGAGCGTGCTGCGGCGGAACTGGGCGAGCGGCACGCCGGTGTGGTCGGCCCACCACGAGCGGGCAGCGAGCTCGTCGGCCGACTCGTGGATGCAGGCGCAGGGACAGGCGCTCCGGGCTGATGCCCATCAGCGCCAGCCCTTCGGGGAACAGGCCCCCGAGCACCGGGTGGCTGTTCGTCCACTGCACGACCTTCTGGCGGTTCCACGGCTAGGTTTTGGCGCCCTCGCACCAGTAGGACACAGCCATGGCCAGGACGAGGTCCCGCGGACGCACCTCCCGAGCGACGCAGCAGCAGCGGCGGTGACCTGCCGACCGGCTTCGTCGCGCGCGTCGCGGTCGCGCCTGACCCGGGCGCGCATGGCCTCGACCCGGCGCTGCTGCGCCCGAGCGGCGCGCTCGGGGTCCAACTCCGGGTGCGGGAGGTCGCGCAGCCACAGCGAGCACGTGCTCTTGGACACGCTCAGCTCGCTGGCGAGCTGGTCGTAGGTCGCGCCTTGTCTCCGCATGTCCAGCGCCTCCGCCCGTAGCGCGTCCTTGGCGCGCGGGCGCCGCACGCTGTCGGGCAGCGGCACTCCCCGCAGTAGCGCCTTCGCGAGGTCGTCGCCGATGCCGAGCTCGACCTGGATCTCGCGCCGCGACCGGCCGGCGGCACGCAGCTCACG
>JALYMN010000400.1 GCA_030773675.1 Actinomycetota bacterium | reverse complement strand
GCTTCATCCGCAAGGATGGCGCGGCGCACGCGAGCAAGTCGAAGATCGTGGTCTGGCACGCGCCTCGGTTCTCGTCCGGCAAGCACGGCAACAACACGTCGATGCAGCCTCTCTGGGACGCGTCTCGTGCAGTGGGCGCCCGCATCGTTCTCAACGGACACGACCACTCCTACGAGCGCTTCGCTCCGATGACCTCCGCCGGCAACCGCAACGACACCTCCGGGACTCGGGAGTTCGTGTCTGGCCTCGGCGGCAAGAGCCAGTACACGTTCGGGACCATCAAGCCGAACAGCCAGAAGCGCTACAACGGCCAGCCGGCGGTGCTCTTCCTCGGCCTGAGCACGACGACGAAGTCCTACTCCTGGAACCTCAGGAGCGTGGACGGCGTGGTGCGCGACTCGGGAACTCAGCCAGGGTAGCGGTACCGATTCGCCACAACATGAGAGTTGTGCACAGATGCGAGCCTCGTTCTCGCGCTCGTCCGCCCGACGCCCCTGTGCGTCAGCTCGTCACGCCCGGCGAGAGGGCCGATGACTGCACCGCTCCGAGCGGCCGAGCCGGGTGCCGACACCGGCCAATACCGACCTCCCCTCGCCCCGGGGGTGGGAGCGGGGCGTCGCGGATGCATCTTCTGGGACCTGTGCCTGCTCTGCTGCCGGCACCACGTCCTCTGGGACCTCGGCAAGATCACCCTCGCCGACCTGCACCTGCCCTGGCTCGTCCCCGACGACCCCGACCCGCCGCCGTGATGCCGACCTTGCGGAGCGGGCCTTCCCGCGCCGCGCTACTTGTCGGCCCGTCGGCGCAACCGCCCGATCCCGGGCAGTCCCGAGACCACCTGGTGCACGTCGCCGAGCAGGTCCAGGACGTCGTGCAGGTCGGGCGCGACCTGCTTGAGCGAACGCAGCACCGGCAGCACCTCCGCGTCCACTCTGTCGAGCAGTTGCGGCACGCGGTCAATGAGGGCGACCGCGGCCTCGATCTCGTGCGGGTCCAGGGACTCGACCACGCGCCGGAGCGCTGGCAGGCCGCGCTCGAACAGGGGAGCGGTCTGCGCCAGGAGCCCGTCGGCGTGCTCGAGCAGCCGCGCCGCGTCGCCCACCCGGTCGCCGGCCGAGCCGAGCAGGAGTCCGCTCTGGTCGATGCGGTCCTGGGCTTCGTGGACGACGTTGCCGACGCTGTCGATCTGCTGCTCGGCGCGGGTGACGACGTTGCCGACGCTGTTGATCTGCTGCTCGGCGCGGCCAGCCACAGCGTCGACGTGCGCGACCTGCGCCCGCGCCTGCTCGGCCACCTCGTCGACGTGCGCGACCTGCGCCCGCGCCTGCTCCGCCACCTCATCGACGTGCGCGACCTGCGTCCGGGCCTGTCCGACGACGGCCGCCACGGCGACGACCTGCGCCTGCGCGTCGGCGACGACCGCACCGACCCCGTCCACCAGTGGCGCGGCCCGCTGGACCAGCCCGTCGGCGTCCGCCGAGGTGCTCTGCAGGGCCACCAGCGCCGCGTCCGCGCGCTCGACCAGCCCGTCGAGCGCGGTGAGCCGCAGCTCGGCGCCGTCCAGCAGCACGCCGACCCGGACCACCGTCTCCTCGAGGTGCGGCAGGAGAGTGAGGGCCGTGGTGCCTGCCCGCGCCAGGTCGGCGGCGGCCCCGGCGAGGTCGCGCACGACGTGCACCACGTCCGACGGGCCAGGCAGGGGCAGACGCACGACGACCTCCGGGGTCCAGGAAGCCCCGGTCCTACCCCGCGGCGACCCCCCGTCCTCGGCTGCGTCAGAACGGTCCGGTGACCTCGTAGGTGATGCCGCCGCTGCCCGTGCCGCGCTGGGAGGAGAAGTACATGCGGTCGCCCGCCGGGTTGAACGCGATGCCGGTGATCTCCGGCGTGCTCTGCCCGACGACCTGCAGCACCGTCGACACGACGCCCGCGCGGATCATGTTGATCTGCATGTCGTCGCCGTCCTCGCCGACGTACACGTCACGCAGCCGGCTGACGGCGAGCGCGTCGACGCCGCGCAGCACCGGCGTGCCGCTCGTGACCAGGGAGTCGTCGTACACGATGTCGAGGGTCCCCGTGGCCGCGGGGTAGCCCCAGACGCGGTTGTCGCCCTTGGTGGTGAAGTAGCAGACGTCGCGGTCGTAGTAGCAGCCCTCGCGGCCGTTGAACCTCCGCACGCCGGACACCTGGTAACGGGTGCGGGTCGTGCTCCCGCTCGGGTCCGGGACCTTTTTCCACACGACCGACGAAGGCGTCGCGCCCGTGCATGCCACCTCGAGGGTGCCGCTCGCGGGGCTCGGCCACGTCGAAGGGCGGAAGCGGTAGAGGCACCCGTCCGGCTGGTCCTCGGTCAGGTAGACGACGCGACGCGCCGCGTCGACAGCCGTGGCCTCGTGCTTGAAGCGTCCCATCGCCGGTCGGGCGACCGGTGTCGCGGACCCGCGGGGGTCGCACTCGTACACCAGCCCGAGCTCCACCTCCTCGGCCGACAGCCAGCGCTGCCACGGAGTCGCGCCTCCGCTGCAGTTCCTGTCCGTGCCGGACAGCACGCGGTAGGCCTTCTCGATGCCGCCCGTGGGGCTGAACCGGATGGCGCTCGCTCCGCCGGCCTTGTTCCCGACCTCGCTGTTGGAGACGTAGATCCACCCGCCCTCGGGGGTGGGAACACGGCGCCGCCGTCCGGGTCACGGTGCCAGACGTACGACGTCCCCGGCACCGCCTGCCCGCTGCGCCCGACCACCCTGCTCCGGAACCGCGCGGGCAGCCGGAGCCCGTTGGCGTCGGCGGCCTGCAGCGAGCCGTAGGGGCTCGCACCCGGCTGCGCGGGCGCGGCGAAGGCCTGTCCCCACAGCGCTCCGCTGAAGCCGAGCGCTCCGGCGGCGGCGACTCCGCCGCGCAAGAAGGCGCGCCTGTCCATGTCGTACTCCTCCGCTCCCCCACGCGTCGTGTGCGGCGACTGGTTTCGCGGTGGGGCAGGGACAGCCCGGGTTCAAGGTTCGTCGCACCACCGTGCTCCTGGAGCGACAGTAGGTGCTCGTCGGCGCCCCTGCTGGTGTTCTGCGACTTTGCGGAGGCGGCTGTCCGGAGTCGCAGCGGTGGCGGCCAGATCGTCGCCGCGGTCGGCGTGCTGACCCGCCTGATCGGGTCGCCGGTCGTGTCGACGGCACCTCCGGCGCGGCTCCCGGGGGGTCCGGGCCTCCTGCCGGACGACCCTGCCGCCGGCGGTCGACCGGCGGGCGGCGCGCGGGTGACGCAGGGGCGGCGAGCGGACGGCGAGCGGACTCCGCCCCGGGG
>JALYMN010000399.1 GCA_030773675.1 Actinomycetota bacterium | reverse complement strand
GCCGGACGACGTCCAGCCCGCCGAGCCCGAGCGCGGCCAGCGCCTGCGGGGCGAGGCGCACCAGCCCGCGGGACTGCTCGTCCACCCCCAGGCGCTGCGCGGCGGTGAGGGCAACGGCGCGGGCAGGCACGCCCGGCAGCGTAGGGGGGTCACCCGAACGTGCAGTCCGGTCGCGCCGGGGAGCGGCCGACCTCCTCCGCATGGTCGTCCTGTCCCCGCGCGCGCTCCTCGACCGGCTGCTGCGCCTGTCGCTCACCACGCGCTTCGCCCTGCTGTCGATCGCGCTCGTCACCTGCGTCGTCGTCGTGCTCCAGGTGAGCCTCGCCGGGATGATCGAGCGCCGGGCGCGGGCGCAGGCCGAGGACGCCGCCCGCTTCGTCACCAGCCTCGCGCTCAACCGCGTCATCGAGCCCGCCGACCTCGGCGGTCACGGGCTGGACGACGTCGACCGGGCCAAGCTCGACGAGGCGGTGCGCAGCGGACTGCAGGAAGGCGTCCTCGCCCGGGTCAAGGTGATGGACGTCGACGGGACGCTCGTCTACGCCAGCGACGGGCGGCCGCTCGGCCAGACCTATCGCGGCGCGGGCCTGCGCGCCGCGCTCGACGGTCGGGTCGTCAGCGAATTCGCCGGCACCGACCAGTCGCACGCGTCCGAGCGGGAGCTCGGCCGGCTGCTCGAGGTGTTCGTGCCGCTGGTCGGCACGGCGGGCGCGGTCGTCGGCGTGGCCGAGCTCTACGTGCCCTACGAGGCGGTCGAGCAGGGCGTCGCCGACGACACCCGCCGCCTGGTGGTCCTGCTCCTCCTCGGCCTCGGCGTGCTCTGGCTGGTGCTGTTCCGGATGGTCGACCGGGCCTCGCAGCGCCTGCTCACCGAGCTCGCCCGCAACGAGCACCAGGCCCTGCACGACGCGCTGACCGGCCTGCCCAACCGCACGCTGCTGTTCGACCGCACCGAGCGCGCGCTGGCTCTCTCGCGCCGCGCGGGCGGCCCGGTCTCGGTGCTGCTGCTCGACCTGGACCGGTTCAAGGAGGTCAACGACACCCTCGGCCACCACAACGGCGACCGCCTGCTGTGCCAGGTCGCCGAGCGTATGGCGGCCTGTCTGCGCGAGGCCGACACGCTCGCCCGGCTCGGCGGCGACGAGTTCGCCGTCCTGCTGCCCGGGGCCGACACCGACGGAGCCGCGATCACCGCGCAGCGGCTGGTCGACGTTCTCGCCGCACCGGTCGAGCTCGACGGCCTGTCGGTCGTCGTGGGCGCCAGCGTCGGCATCGCCACCGCCCCGCAGCACGGCGCGACCGCCGGCGAGCTGCTGCAGCGCTCGGACGTCGCGATGTACACCGCCAAGGAGGCCGGCGGCCACGTGGCGACGTACTCCGCCGACCGCGACACCTACAGCGCCGACCGGCTGGCGCTGCTCGGCGAGCTGCGCAGCGCCGCGCAGCACGACCAGCTGGTGCTGCACTTCCAGCCGAAGAGTGACGTCCGCAGCGGCCGGCTGGTGGGCTTCGAGGCGCTGCTGCGCTGGCAGCACCCGACCCGCGGCCTCGTGCCGCCGGACGTGTTCATCCCGCTCGCCGAGCACACCGGGCTCATCGACGCGCTCACCCCGTGGGTGCTCGAGCGGGCGCTCTCGGCCTGCGCCAGCTGGCCCCGCCGGGATCTCTCGGTCGCGGTCAACGTCTCGGTGCGCAACCTCGCCGACCCCGAGTTCCCGGACGTCGTCGCCGGCCTCGTCGCCCGCGCCGGCGTCGCGCCGCAGCGCGTCGTCCTGGAGATCACCGAGACGGCGCTGATGGCCGACCCGGAGAAGGCGATGGCGGTGCTGTCGCGGCTCAAGCAGGTCGGGGTGCGCCTGTCCATCGACGACTACGGCAGCGGCTACTCCTCGCTGTCCTACCTGCAGCAGCTGCCGGTCGACGAGCTCAAGATCGACCGCGTCTTCGTCCGCCACATCGCGGTGGAGGAGCGCGACCGCGCGATCGTGCGCTCGACCGTCGAGCTCGGCAAGAGCCTCGGGCTCAACGTCGTCGCTGAAGGCGTCGAGGACCCGGGCGCCTGGGACGCCCTCGCCGGCCTGGCCTGCGACCAGCTCCAGGGCTACTTCCTGTGCCGGCCCATGCCGGAGCAGGAGGTCGGCGCCTGGGTGACGTCCTACGCCTCCCCGCTGGCTCTCAGCGCGCCGGCCTGAGCGACGCCCGGCAGCGCGGCGTGCTGCGCGGCCAGCCAGGCGGTGGGAGGCAGCGCGCCGGCGGCCGCCGCCATCCGGGC
>JALYMN010000398.1 GCA_030773675.1 Actinomycetota bacterium | reverse complement strand
CGACACGCCTGCGTGTCGCGCACCCCGCGCTGCAGAAGCGGGAACAGGACCGACGTCAGTCCCGACGGGTCAGCCCTTGACCTCCGCGTACCGACGCAGCGCCTCCTCGCGCTCGGCCCTGTGGTCGACGATCCGCTCCGGGTAGCCCGGCGGCAGCCCGCCGGGCAGCCGCCACGGCTCGTGCACCGCGCTGCCGGGCACGTCCCGCAGCTCCGGCACGTAGCGCCGCACGTACTCGCCGTCCGGGTCGTGCTCCTGTCCCTGCTTGACTGGGTTGAAGACCCGGAAGTACGGCGCCGGGTCGGTGCCGGTGCCGGCGATCCACTGCCAGCCGTGCTGGTTGCTCGCCAGGTCGCCGTCGCGCAGGTGCTGCATGAAGTGGCGCGCTCCCCGCCGCCAGTGCAGGTGGAGGTCCTTGCACAGGAACGACCCGACGACCATCCGCACCCGGTTTGTGCACCCACGCCTCGGCGAGCAGCTGGCGCATCCCCGCGTCGACGATCGGGTAGCCGGTGCGGCCGGTCGCCCACGCCTCGAACCGGCGGTCGGCCTCCGGCCCCTCGTCGTAGGCGAGCCGGGCCATCGCCGGGTTGAACTCCTGCCGCGCCGACTCCGGGTGGTGCCAGAGCACGTCGGCGTAGAAGTCGCGCCACACCACCTCGCCGGCGAGCTTGCCGGCGCCGTCGCCGTGCGCGTCTGGGTAGCCGAGGTCGGCGAGGATCGTCCGCGGGTGGATGCAGCCGTACTTGAGGTACGCCGACATCGCGCTGGTGCCCCGCCCCGCCGGAGCGTTCCGGCTCTCGGCGTACGTCGACGCGCCGGTCCCGACGAAGGCGCGCCAGCGCTCCAGCGCTGCCCGCTCCCCGGCCGGCGGCAGCACCGTGCCGCCGAGGTCGGGGTCGGCCGGCACCCCGTCGGTGGGCAGTCCTCCGTCGGTCCAGTGCACGACCCGCGGGGTGAGCGCCGGCGCGTGCACGCCCCGGGCCCGGTGGGCGCGGGAGAACGGCGAGTAGACGCGGAAGGGCGTCCCGTCGTCCTTGCGCAGCGTCCCGGAGGGAACGGCGTACGGGCTGCCGGTCGCCACGAGAGGCACCGGCCCGAGCGCCCCGCGGACCCGCTCGTCGCGCGCCCGCCCGTACGGCGCGTGGTCGCTGCTGACGTGCACGCTCGACGCGCCGAGCTCGCGGACGACCGGGGGCAGCACCTCCTCGGGCCGCCCCGTCAGCACCCGCAGCCGCCCGTCGGTGCGCTCCTCGAGCTCGCGCAGGCAGCGGTAGAGGAAGGCCAGCCGCGCAGGACCGGACGGGCGCCGCAGCGCGTCGTCGAGCACGAACAGCGGCACGACCTCGTCGGCGGCGTCCCGGGCGGCGAGCAGGGCGGGGTGGTCGGCCAGCCGCAGGTCCCGGCGGAACCAGAGCACGGAGACGGTCACCGCGGCACCGTAGAGCGGCGGCGCCGGGGTCGCCCGGTGAGCGGGTGACGCAGATCTGGCTCGCGGGTCAGGCCTCTGTGGATGCCGTGCGGGCACTGACCGCCACGCTGCGTCACGCGCCGAGGGATCGCCGCGGACCGGCCGCTCGCGCTCGCGGGCAAGCTCTCCCTGCCCTGACCCCTTGCCCCAGGAGACTCTCGTGCCCGACCTCGAACAGCCGGTCGTCGACGGCTTCCGCTCGCTCGCCGTGTTCGTCCCCCGCCTGCTCGGCTTCCTCGTCATCCTGCTCGTCGGCTACCTGATCGCGAAAGCGGTCGCCAAGGTCGTCGACAAGCTGCTGCAGCGGGTCGGCTTCGACCGCGCCGTCGAGCGCGGCGGCATCAAGAAGGCGCTGGCCACGAGCCAGTACGACGCCAGCGACATCGTCTCCAAGCTCGTGTTCTTCGCCATCTTCATCCCGGTGCTGTCCGCCGCGATCGGTGTGCTCGGCATCCGCGCGCTGCAGGAGCCGCTGGCGCAGTTCATCGCGCTCATCCCGCGGATCATCGTCGCGGTGGTCCTCGTCGTCCTCGGCGCGGTCGTCGCCGGGACGGTCAAGAACTTCATCGCCAACGCGCTGGGCGGCCTGTCCTACGGCCGGGCCCTCGCCAACGTCGCCGCCGGCCTCGTGCTCCTCGGCTTCGTCAAGTCGGCGCTCGACCAGGTCGGCATTGCCACCGACGTCACCGGTCCGCTGCTCTACGCGATCCTGGCCACGGTCGCCGGCGTGGTCATCGTCGGTGCCGGCGGTGGCCTGATCAAGCCCATGCAGCACCGCTGGGAGGGCATCCTCGACCGCGCTGAGCAGGAGAGCAGCGCGGCCCGCGCGCAGGCCGGTGCCTCCACCGCTCAGCCCTTCGCCGACTCGCCCTACCCGGCGGCGCCGGCGTACGACGCCGGTCCCACCGACGCTGCGACCCTGCAGGGCTCCTACCGCCAGCAGTAGCCGTCCTGTCCCGGAGCCCGGTCCCCCTCAGGGGGCCCGGGCTCCGGCGCGTCTGAGACCGGGCTCACCGTGCCGGTCGCGGCCGGCCGGGTAGTTCTCGGAGATGCCGACGTTGCAGCTCAAGCCCCTGTCCGAGCAGGTCGTCGTCGTGATGGGCGCGTCGAGCGGCATCGGTCGCGCCGTCGCGGTCGAGGCGGCCCGCGCCGGCGCAAAGGTCGTCGTCTCGGCCCGCAGCGAGCCGGCGCTGCGGTCGCTGGTCGCGCAGATCGAGGCGGACGGCGGCTCCGCCGTCGCCGTCGTCGCCGACGTGGCCGACCCTGGTCAGGTGCGCGCCGTCGCCGACCGCGCGGTGGCGGCGTACGGCGGGATCGACACCTGGATGCACCTCGCGGGCGTGGCCCTGTTCGCGCCGTTCGAGCGCACGACGCCGGAGGAGTTCCGGCGCGTCCTCGACGTCAACCTGCTGGGCCAGGTGCACGGTGCGATGGCCGCGCTGCCCCACCTGAAGCGGCGGGGCGGCGGCGCGCTGATCCACGTGACCTCGATGGGCGCCAAGCGCGCGGTCCCGCTGCAGACGGCCTACATCGCCTCCAAGCACGGCGTCGACGGGTTCGTCGAGACGCTGCGTATGGAGCTCGAGCGCGAGCAGGTCCCGGTGAGCGTGACCCAGGTGCTGCCCGCGACGATCAACACGCCGTTGTTCGACCAGGCCCGCGCCAAGATCGGCGTGAAGCCGGTCGCGCCGCCGCCGGTCTACCAGCCCGACGTCGTGGTGAAGGCGCTGCTGCACGCCGCCCAGCACCCGCAGCGCGACGTCGTCGTCGGCGGCGCGGCCAAGGCGCTCATCGTCGGCGAGAAGATCGCGCCGCGCCTGGTCGACGCGCTGATGGTCCGCTTCGGCTTCGAGGCCCACGACACCGGCGAGCCGAAGTCCGAGGACGCCCCCGACAACCTGTTCGCGCCGCTGCCGCACATCGACACGGCGCGCGACGGCTTCGACCGCTCGGCGCTGCGGCACAGCCTGTACGGCAGCGTGTCGCGCGCGCTCGCGCCCGAGCGGCTGCCGCTGGTCGGTGCCGGCCTGAACCTGCTCGCGCACGGCCGCCGCGCGCTGCGGTAGGGCTCCCGGGTCACGCGCCAGCCGCGTCGGCGACCGCCTCGTCCACCAGCCGCACGACGGACTCGGGGACGTCGCCGACGCTGCTGTGCCCGGCGAGCGGCAGCAGGCGGAACCGGGCACCCGGCACGAGCGCGGCAAGGCGCGCCGCCTGGCTGAGCGAGATGAGGTCGTGGGTGCCCTGGGCGACGACGACGGGGCAGCGCACGGCGGTGTGGTCGAGCTGGTGCTCCGGAGCCACGGCGTAGCGGAGCAGGCGCCAGAAGTCGGGAGCGTGGGCGAAGGCCCGCACCAGGGCCGCTGCCTCCTCCGGTGAGGCCCGCCAGCCGCGCGCGCGCAGGGGCAGCAGCGCGGCGGTGCGTGCCAGCGGGAAGCGCAGGACCAGGTCAGCGGCGGGTGCGAGGACGCCGAACGCGAACCGCGACGCCGCCAGCACCAGCGCCTGGTAGACCCGCTCCGGCGGCGTCACCGGCCCGACGGGCGCGATGGCCACCACCGAGCGGGCGCACTGCCGGCGGGCCAGCTCCAGGCCGACCCGCGCGCCCAGGCTGACGCCGAGCACGTGCGGGACGTCGACGCCGCGCTGCGTGAGCTCGTGCTCGACCGCGTCGGTGAGCGCGGCGACGTCGGGGACGACGTCCGGGGGCAGCGGCGGCGACTCGCCCTGCCCGGGCAGGTCGAGGGCGAGGACGTCGTACCGGTCGGCGAGCAGCGGCAGGACGGCCTCGAACTCCGCCCAGGTGCTGCCCAGCCCGGGCAGGACCAGCAGGGGAGGGCCGCTCCCGCGGCGGTGCCCGGCGAGGGCAGGACGCTTCTGCACCAGCCGGCCCTACCCGCGGCCGCGCGGCTGGCTCTTCCACCGGAGGTGTGGGCAGGTCGGACGTGTAGCGTCCCGCCCCGGCGGCGAGGAGGTCGTTGTGCACGACCACACCAGCGCGGGACCCCGGCCGGCGTCGTCTGAGGAGAGCTCGGGAAGCGGGACGGCCTGGCTCAGCGCCTACGCCCGGCGACGCAAGCTCGAGTTCTTCTTCGCGCGGCTTCCGAGGGACGCGGAGGTCCTGGACGTCGGCTGCGCCGACGGCTGGGTGGGGCGTGGGCGCGCGAGCACGGCTGGACGAACGTGCTCGGCCTGGACCTCAACCCACCCGCGGACGTCGTCTCAACCGCTGGGACGAGCTCGGGCTGCGGCCGGCCTCCTTCGACGCGGTCGTCGCCTTCGAGGTGGTCGAGCACGGCGACCTCGCCGGAGCGCTGCGCAGCCTGCTCAAGCCCGGCGGGCTGCTGCTGGTCACCACGCCGGTGCCCCACCTCGACTGGGCCTGCCGGCTGATGGAGGCGGTCGGGATGCTGCAGCGCCGCACCAGCCCGCACACCCACCTGGTCGACCTGCGCGACTACCCGGGCTTCCGGGTCGTGCACCGCGAGGTCAAGGGCCTCGTGTCGCAGTGGGCCGTGCTGACGCCGTCCTGACCTCCGTGACCGTGCCCCCGGCCCGTCGCGCGCGTGCTGCCCGGCGTCCGCACCCGCCTGCGCGCGGAGGCGCCGTTCCTCGTCGTGCTGGCCGTCGCCGCGGCGCTGCGCCTCGCGGTGCTGCTCGGCTTCCCGCCGGTTCTGTGGTTCTGGGGCGACTCCTTCGCCTACCTCGGGGTGGCGCTGCACCCGGCGCCGTACGACGTGCGGCCGGTCGGCTACTCGTTCTTCCTGCAGGCGCTGCAGCCGCTGCACAGCCTCGCCGCCGTCGCCGCGGTGCAGCACCTCGTCGGGCTGGGCGTCGGGGTCGCCGTGTACCTGCTGCTGCGCCGGCTGGCGGTGCCCCGCGGGCTGGCGACCGCCGGGGCCGCCCCGGTGCTGCTCGCCGCCTACCAGCTGCAGCTCGAGCAGCTGCTCATGGCCGAGACGCTCACCCTGGGGCTGGTCGCGGGGGCCCTCGGCCTGCTCGTGTGGCCCGACCGACCGTCGCGGGCCGCGTGCGCCTGGGCCGGACTGCTCCTCGCGCTGGCCGTGCTCACCCGGTCCGCCGCCGTCGTCGTCACCGCGCCGGCGCTGCTCTACCTGCTGGTCCGGCGCGCCGGGGCGGTCCGGCTGGCGCTTGCCGCGCTCGCCTTCGTCGTGCCCCTGCACCTGAACACCGGATGGTTCTGGGCGGTGCACGGCGAGCGGTCGCTCACCGCCTCCGACGGGTTCTTCCTCTACGGCCGGGTGATGACGTGGGCCTCCTGCGGGCAGCTCGACCTCCCGGCCGCGGACGTCGTGTGCGACGAGCGCCCGGTCGACGAGCGCCCCGGTGTGGAGTGGTACGTCTGGCACCCGGAGTCGCCCGCCTTCGACCTGCCCGGCACGCGCGTGGAGCAGAACGAGGTGCTGCGCGACTTCGCGGTCGGCGTCGTGCGGGAGCAGCCGCTCGGCTACGCGCAGGCCGTGCTCGCTGACCTCGGTCGGCTCGTCGACCCGGTGCGCCGCGCCCTGCCGAGCGAGTTCACCCGCGCCAACTACCTGTTCTCGCGGCCGCCGCGCGAGCTGCCGCCGGCGGCGGTCGCCGACGCACTGCGCTACCAGGAGGGCGAGGGCGACGTGCGCACGCGGCCGGTGCCGCTGCTGGCGCCCGCGCTGGCTGCCTACCAGGCGGTGGCCTACGTGCCGAGCCCCCTGTACGTCGTCGCCGCCCTGGTCGCCGCCGCCGGGGTGGTGCGCGGGCGCAGCCGCGGCTCCGACGACCGGCGGCGGGCAGTGGCCGCGCTGCTCCTGCTGAGCGGTTCGGGACAGGTGCTGCTGCCGATCGCTGTGCAGGGCTTCGACTACCGGTACGAGCTGCCGGCGCTGCCCCTGCTGGCGGCCGCGGCCGCGCTCGGCGTGCAGCTGCTGCGCGAGCGGCGCGCAGCCGACGTGCCCCCGGAGAGAATCGAACTCCCGACGCCCTCCTTAGGACGGAGGCGCTCTGTCCACTGAGCTACGGAGGCGGGGGGACCGCGGACGACCGGCCGGCCCCTCGGGACAGGAACGCTACCGCGCCGCCGGACGCGCGCGGAACGCCTCCGTCAGGCCAGGCGGCCAGCGCCCGCATACCGGTCGGGCTCCTGCGCGACGCGTGACCCGGCCCTCACGCCGACGCCCTTCCGGTTGCGCCCACGAGCTCCGGGCAGGCCAGGCCCCACGGACTGCTGCACGGACAGGAGACACGCGATGCGCGACCCCCTCCGGTTAGCCCTGCTCGGCGCGGCGGCCGGCGCCGCCGGCACGACGGCGCTGGACATCGTCACCTACCTCGACATGGCGGTCCGCGGACGGCCGGCGAGCAGCACACCGGAGGACACGGTCGAGCGATTGGCCGAGGTGGCCCACCTGCCCGTGCCCGGCAGCGGTGCGACGAGGAGCAACCGGGTCGCCGGGCTCGGCCCGCTCACCGGCGCGGCGGCGGGCGTCGGGACCGGCGTGGCGCTCGGGCTCGCCC